>NZ_JVKU01000013.1:0-43857 GCF_001072385.1 Streptococcus sp. 343_SSPC
TTGATCTACATAGTAGACATGAACATTGTATTTGCCATCATCATTTTTATGATCTGAAGCTTTGATGGTAGCACGGTAGCTGCCGTCACTTTGACGAATCGCTTTGTGCCAAACAAGATCATCTTGCCAGTTCTTGTCTGACCAAGTTGGGATCAAGACTTCTTTCAATCCATTTGGAGCTACTACATTGCGAATAACTGCATCAAATGTGCCCGTCTCGACATTATTATTTTCAATTGTTAGCGTGCCACTTGGTTTTACGTGGTGTACTTCTGTAGTGGTTTCTGTGATGTAGTTTCGTTTGTCAGCTTGATCTACATAATAAACATGGACATTGTATTTACCATCTTCATTTTTATGATCTGAGGCTTTGATAGTAGCTCGGTAGCTGCCATCACTTTGACGGACTGCCTTGTGCCATACTAGATCATCCTGCCAGTTCTTGTCCGACCATGTTGGAACCAAGACTTCTTTTAATCCATTCGGGGCTACTACGTTGCGAATAACTGCATCAAAGATGCCTGTCTCTGTATTGTTATTTTCAATTGTTAGCGTACCACTTGGTTTCTGTACTTCATCTATCGGTAAACTATTATTTTCTGCATCTACCACTCGTGCGCGTGCGCCGTATGGGGCGCGACTAGCTACCACAGTAGGTGCTGGTTGCTCTAATGAACCCTTCTCGTCAGTGACCTGCTCAGATGACTGATTGTCACTAACAGTCTGTGTGACAGGTGCTATCGCTGTTGCAACGGTATTTTCTGTCTGAACACCTTTCTTAACTCCCACTCCTTCGTTCACAGTATTCTGTGCTTCTGATGAAGTTGTTGTATTTGCAACGACAGCTGATGTATTTTCTGGTGTTTGATTGGACGAATGTTGCTCATCAGCTTTGACTTGTTGTGTCGAAAAAGCTAACAAAACGGCTGTCCCAGCATAAAAAATAAGATCTTTCTTTTTCATGTATCTTCCCTTACAATTTTTTTACGGATTGTACCCACGTAGTAGTATTATAGCACAAACCACCGGATCAAGGAACCTCTATAAAAAGTATAAGTTGAAGTAGAAAAAAAAGTTCTCGGTTGATTCAGTAAGTCCCTATATTTTTAAATTAAAAACGAGCATCTCCGTCTATGAGAATACTCGTTTTTCCAAAACAAAATGGATTATACCTGATTGCCATTGAATAAAATTTACTTACTTTTTTAGAAATAGCTAAGCAAAAACACTGAAAAATGGTGATCCTAATTTTGCATCAATTGGATCTGTACTTTTTACCGAGAAGATGTAATCAATAGAATGCCAACCGTTATTAGCAGGGTTGAATGGATCTCTTACATAAGTTTTCCCATTATCGTAGCCCTGCAAGACAATTTCATGCGTATAAGGAGCATTGATAAAGATGCTTTCCTCAACTGCAGCAAGAACGTGTTTTCCTGATACTAAGGTAGCTGCAATTGCATCTTTCCCTGTAAGCATTTGGCTCGTCAATCCCCAATGCTTAGTAGCAGCCACTAGTCCATCTGCATCAGTTCCAGCTACAGCAATTTTATTAAAGGAATTGGTGTTGTGATACAGATAATCCGCTACTGTCGTTGGTAGTACTTCTCTTCCGAGAATATCCGTAAATGCCATCGCTAAAGAGGTTGGAACACACCCTGATTGGTCCATATTACTCACACCATACCATTTTGCTCCCCAACGAGGGTCCCGTTGAGAATAATAGGTTGTTTGTGGATTTACCTTTTGATTTCGTGGAGACAAGGCTGTCTGACCGAGGTTAAAACCTTCAACTCCCCCATCTTTGTAGTCTACATAGACGTGAGTGGTATAGTTGCCCGCTTCATTACCGTGATTATTGGCAGAGACAGTGATCTCTGTGTGCATACCTGTCGGTGTTGCGGAATACCAGTAAAGATTTTCTTGATGAGCTTTAGACCAAGCTGCAACACGAATATTCTTAATCTGACGTCCCTGAGGTGCTTGATCTACAGCTACCGTATAGGTTCCGTTCGTTGTATTAACATTCTTGATAGAAGCTTGCGTCTTGGTCTGGGCATTTCGGAACTCCACTTCTGTAGTCGTTGTACCAGCACCCACACGAGAGCCATCGTTTTGAATATAGTAAAGGTGAACATGGTACTTACCAGTAGAGTTCTTGTGATCGCTCGCTTTGACCGATACCTTGTAGTCTCCATTTGATTGGCGAGCCGCCTCATACCAGCGGATGTCGTCTTGGCCATCCTTATCAGACCAAGTTGGGACTTGCACAGTCCGAACACCTTTAGGGCTGTAAACATCCTTGATAATGACGTCAAAGGTACCTGTATCCTTGTTATTATTTTGGATTAAGAGAGTACCAGAAAGACGGGCTTGACGCACTTCTGTCGTGGTTTCTGTAATATAGTTTCGTAGGTTATTTTGATCTACATAATAAACATGGACATTGTATTTACCATCTTCATTTTTATGATCTGAGGCTTTGATGGTTGCACGGTAGCTACCGTCACTTTGACGGACTGCTTTGTACCATACTAGATCATCTTGCCAGTTCTTGTCTGACCAGGTTGGGATCAAGACTTCTTTTAATCCATTTGGAGCTACTACATTGCGAATAACTGCATCAAAGGTGCCTGTTATAGTATTGTTATTCTCAATCGTTAACGTGCCGCTTGGTTTTACGTGATGTACTTCTGTAGCGGTTTCTGTAATGTAGTTTCGTTTGTCCATTTGATCTACATAATAGACATGGACATGGTACTTACCATCTTCATTTTTGTGATCTGAGGCTTTGATGGTAGCTCGGTAGCTGCCGTCACTTTGACGGACTGCCTTATGCCATACTAGATCGTCTTGCCAGTTCTTGTCTGACCAGGTTGGAACCAAGACTTCTTTTAATCCATTCGGGGCTACTACATTACGAATAACTGCATCAAAGGTACCCATCTCAACATTATTATTTTCAATCGTTAACGTGCCACTTGGTTTTACGTGGTGCACTTCTGTCGTAGTCTTTGCAATGTATGTTGTGGTTTCTGTGATGTAGTTTCGTTGGTTATTTTGATCAACAAAGTAGACATGGACGTTGTACTTACCATCTTCATTCTTATGATCACTCGCTTTGATCGTTGCACGATAACTGCCATCACTTTGACGGACCGCTTTGTGCCATACTAGATCGTCTTGCCAGTTCTTGTCCGACCAGGTTGGAACCAAGACTTCTTTCAAGCCATTTGGTGCAACAACATTGCGAATAACTGCATCAAAGGTGCCTGTCTCTGTATTGTTATTTTCAATCGTTACAGTTCCACTTGGTTTTACGTGGTGCACTTCTGTCTTGGTCTCTGTGATGTAGTTTCGTTTGTCAGCTTGATCTACATAATAAACATGGACATTGTATTTACCATCTTCATTTTTATGATCTGAGGCTTTGATAGTTGCACGGTAGCTGCCGTCACTTTGACGGACTGCTTTATGCCATACTAGATCGTCTTGCCAGTTCTTGTCCGACCAGGTTGGGATCAAGACTTCCTTCAATCCATTTGGAGCTACTACATTGCGAATAACTGCATCAAAGGTACCTGTCTCTGTATTGTTATTTTCAATCGTTACAGTGCCGCTTGGTTTTAAATCCTCTGGTCGTTTCCCAATATAAACGTTTGTCGTTGTTCCACC
This sequence comes from Streptococcus sp. 343_SSPC, assembly GCF_001072385.1. Classification (NCBI taxonomy): domain Bacteria; kingdom Bacillati; phylum Bacillota; class Bacilli; order Lactobacillales; family Streptococcaceae; genus Streptococcus; species Streptococcus sp. 343_SSPC. The sequence goes on from NZ_JVKU01000013.1 coordinate 3,676, forward strand.
CACACCCGTCATTTGTCCATTATTCTGAACATAGTAAAGGTGAACATTGTAAAGACCGGTTGAGTTTTTATGGGCCGCTGCTTTTACATTGACGGTATAGGTCCCATTTGCTTGACGGTTAGCTGTATACCAAACAAGGTCATCTTGACCGCCTGTTTCTGACCAGATTGGGACAGAAACGGTTCGAACTCCATTTGGTGCCTTAACATTTGAGATGACAACATCAAAGCGGCCCGTCATAGAATCGTTATTGACAATGTCAATCTTCCCACTTAAGCTGCCTTCTGTCGGGTCTGCTGCAAGTTTTGCGTTCGCTGTAAAGCGACCGGTATAGTCCACACTGTGGTCAAAGAGGTGTTTTCCTGGAAGCAATTCCGCTTGAGAAGTGAACTGCCACGCACCAGCTTTCCCATTGTAACGCAAGCTTTTCGCATCGTTTACAGACAATTTTGGAGAAGGGTATTGGGCAACCCAGAAATTCTGAAGTCCAAATTGAGCGGTGTTGACAGGACCTTTCTTGCGAAGGTTGTTTTCATCCAACCAGCTAGCACTGGTGTAGAACATTAAGTTGGTGTAGCCATTTTTACGCATTTCGTCCGCCCAAGCTTGGGTGTTACGGTTAATGTTTGGCTGCATCTTAGCATCCTCAAAGTCATTGACCATGAGGGTGTTCTTTGGAAGATTCAACCGTTGCGCAGCCGCAATATAGAATTGTGCCTCTGCACGCGCTACTTCTTCAGAAGTATAGCGAGAGAAGTGGTAGGTCGATACTTGCAGACCCGCAGCTTGTGCATTGCGAATTTGGTTCTCCGCATTCGGGTTCTTGTACCAAGTGTCTTCTGTCAATTTGACAACGACACCGCCCACGCCCTTATTAGCTAAGGTACGGTAGTCACCAATACTAATCTCTCCGTTGTGGCTACTCACATCAACGAATGATTTTGGCTGAACTGCTACATCCGTAGAGCGACTAGCTGGAGCGTTTGAACCCGTATTGAAAAAGGTGGTGCTTCCTGCATCAGACTGAAGAGGAGTTTCTTCTGTCCTCTCAGTAGGCGCTACTTCTGTGGCCTTCTCCACAGATGGGGTCCCACTTTCTGAAGCCGCGACCTTGCTCGCAGGTGACACAGGCTGCTCAGTCACATTTGCTGGTGCTGCATAGTTGCTTGCGACAGGTGCTACCGACTTTTCAGAAACGGCTACTTCTGGCGCTTTTTCAGCTTGGACTTGGTTGCCTTCAGTAGTAGCGGCCTCATTTAAAACCAGCTCATCTGCACTGACTCCCTGAGCAGATACAGCCATCAAGACTGCCGCTCCGGCATAAAAAATAAGATCTTTCTTTTTCATATAAACTTCCCTTTATACAAATTTTATACGTAAATCATTTTACCACACGGTTTCAGCGATGAAAAGTTTTATAAGGCAATTTTTAAAATTAGTGATATTTTTTAAAAACTAAAAAAAGAAGTCCTTCTGACTTCTTTTGATCTTATGCTAAATGCTTTAAGGCTGTCTTTAAGTAGTGACCATCTCGGATTTCTTGGCCAACACGCTTGGCATTTTCAACCAAGGTTCTGTAAGCCTCATCTGAAAGATTTTCAATGGTTGCCTTCAAGTCATGAAGAGACTCTACTGCAATCCCGCAACCCTTCTCAAGTACAAAGTGAGACAAAGCCGACTGCTTCCACACCACAAGCGGGAAGCCCGATGCTAGATAAAGCGACGCTTTGTGAGAGTTGTTGTAGCGAAGGTACTCGCCAAAAACACCACTACAGGTTTCCGCACTATCCCCATCCCAAACTAATCCAAAACCACCCTCAAGAGCAGCAGGAAGTTCATCTGGTAGAAAGGAACCAAAGTAGGTTTCATTTGCAAGTGCTCTAGTCTTATCAAAGCCAACACCATAAAGGTTATATGCAGGTTCAGCAGGAAGTGAGTATAGATAGCCAGCTTTTTCTTGTGCCAAATTACCTGCCACAATCATCGGCTGGTCTTTTGTTTGGCCACTCTTCTCTTGGAAATTTGGAATCAAATAGTCAAAAATGCCAAGACTGACAATCTTATCTTCCACCACTCCTTTATCCACCAAAACTGACTTCATAATAGGATTATGGGCAATAATGCCATCAGCTGCACCAAGAAGACCTGATTCTTGAACCTGAATACGAATCTTGTGCTTTAAAGGGAAATTCTCAACATTGACATAACGAAGAGCTTCTAAATCGTGGATAATAAAATTAACTTTTACCCCTTTTTTCTGCGCTTTCTTGACATGATGTGTCGTAAAAAAGCTATGGTGAAGCATTGGGAATTGAATAAGCAATTCATCTCCTTGTTGCAATTGATCCAAAGCCTGACCAAAAGCCTTTGATTTATGAAGCTGTGCTTTAACCGTGCTCATCTCGTACCAATTGTCAACTGAAAGAACCAAGGCTTGATAGCCCTCTCTCTTTACAATTTCTTCAACGTCATTACGTGCCTTGTTACCCGCATTTTTTACATTGTTATCGTGTAAAAATTCTTCTTTTAAATAGTATTTCATCTCTTATTTCTCATTTTTCAAAAGCTGATTTTTCAGGATAGCGTTCTTTCAAGATTTCCTTAAAACGAATGATATTCTCCTCTTTAATGTCAACATCATCATTCACACAAATCAGTTTTTTATGTTTGTCTTTAAAGATACTCTCTAACCGATCTACTTGATTTAAATCTATCGACACTCCAAAATTCTTTGACATAGGGTAAAACTGATTACTTTCAATTTGCCAATGTTGACAGATATATTGATTAACATCTACTCCGTAGTCTCTAATTTTATTTCGTGACGTTTTATCTAGCGTTTCTTCTTCAATTTCCCATAAATGTGCCAAGGTACTCTTCTTCATTGGAACAGGCACATGCTGATTTACGTATCCAGTCGGCCCCCAAGGCAGGAGTAGCAAGTTTTTCAAAAGCAAAGACCCATAACGGAAATTAAAGAATTTCCAAGGTGAAGATTTTAAAGCCTTCTTATTAGGAAAATGACGATAAATTAATTCAACATTATTGTGATAAGTGTTCGTAAACGGCGACCAAGGAACCAAAGCATCGTATACTGCTAAAAGCTTGGGTTGTCCATTCTTATAAAAATCGGAAGGTTGACTGTCTCTAATCAAGTACATATCATCATTGAAATAGAGATAGTTTTCCAACAAGCCTTCAATCCGATGGAGATTAAGTTCAATAGCCGCTGAATTATAAGTAGGTAGATACTCTTTTGGCATAAATTCTTTATGAGTGACCAACTTGAGTTTTGGATGCTCCAAGTTCAACCATTCCGGTTTTTGTCCATTGGTGACTAAGTAAACATGATTGACCCAAGGAGCGTGCTTTTCAATCATTCGAAACCAATAATTAAAAATGCCGTAATCACGATAACGTTGCTCTCCGTCGATTTCTTGGTCTATTTCTGACATTTGACCTGTCACGGCTTGTTTCTCGCGGATAAACTCAGGATCACTTCCGTCGACCCAAAGAACCACGATATCAATTTTTTCTTGTGTCATTTAGTAAATTCTTTCTCAACGACTTCCAAAGCACGCTCTATAACCACGTGCATGTCGTAGTATTTATAGTCTGCCAGGCGTCCACAGAAGATAACCTTGTCATTTTTAGCGGCTTCTTTTTGATACTTGGCAAACATAGCGTTGTTCTTTTCGTCGTTGATTGGGTAGTAGGGTTCATCTCCACGTTTCCAATCAGCTGGATACTCACGGGTGATAACTGTCTTCGGTTGAGTACCGTATTCGAAGTGCTTGTGCTCGATGATCCGAGTGTAAGGAATCTTACGCTCGGTATAGTTGACCACGGCATTCCCTTGATGATTTTCCTCATCCAAGATTTCATGTTCGAAACGCAGGCTACGATATTCCAACTCCCCATGTTTGTAGTCAAAGTACTGGTCAATCATCCCTGTAAAGACAACTTTATCAGCTGAAGCTTCAAGCTCTTCACGATTGGCGAAGAAATCAACCCCAAGCTCTACTTCTACATCGCCCAGCATGTTTTCAATGATGACGTTGTATCCACCGATTGGAATTCCTTGGTAACGGTCATTAAAGTAGTTATTATCAAAGGTCAAACGAACTGGAAGGCGCTTGATGATAAATGGTGGAAGGTCTGTTGCAGAGCGGCCCCATTGTTTTTCTGTATAGCCCTTGATCAATTTTTCGTAGATATCTGGACCAATCAACTTGATGGCTTGTTCTTCCAAGTTTTTCGGCTCAACATCTTTCATGTCAGCCGTTTGCTCCGCAATCTTGTCCTTGACTTCTTGAGGAGTCTTTGTTCCCCACATGCCATAGAAGGTATTCATGTTGAAGGGAAGATTATAGAGGCTCCCCTTGTAGTTAGCCACCGGCGAGTTGATATAGTTATTGAATTCAGCAAATTGATTGACATAATCCCAGACTTTTTTATTTGAAGTATGGAAAATGTGGGCACCGTACTTGTGAACATTGATTCCTTCAACATTTTCACAGTAAATATTTCCGCCAAAGTGATTACGCTTGTCAATCACTTTTACTTTTTTGCCACGCTTGGTTGCCTCATGAGCAAAAATTGCCCCCGATAAACCAGCACCAACGATCAGATAGTCGTACATAGTTGTCTCCTATTAATAATTTATAATTTAACGATTCGATTGAAATAAGGGATTTTCATTAATATTCCAACCACAATAAAACTTACACTCAATGTGAAGATGAGAAAAAGCAAATGTGCTCCTGCAAAACTAAATCCAACTGATTTCTCCCACACTTTCATAACATATGTATGTATAATGAAAACACCCATAGTTTGATTAGAAAGATAGATTATCCATCTGTTTTTATCTGTATTTAAATCAAACGTCAGCACCGTCAAAAAAGTCCCTAAACTTATAACTTTCACAAAAATACTATCATAAAAATATTCAGCAAAAAGATTATGGTGAATATACTTCGCTAGCATAAATAAGATTAATGGTGAAGCAAATAGTAAAACTACGGTTATTTCTTTCATCCAACTCCTAAAACATTTTTTAAGAGTATCCAAGCTAAATTGTGCTAGAAATCCACCTAAAATATAATAGAAAAACCAGGTCCATAATCTAAATGTCTGTATAACATAAACTTGAACTGGCATTTGAAGTAAAATATTTGTCAGCTCAACTACCAAACCGATAATTACCAGTACAGAAAGAATCAACAAATACCGTTTTTTTGATTTTAGAAATTTTTTCAAAATTGGTAGACACAAGTAAATAAGAATTAAAGCACCAAAAAACCAAAACTGGAAAAAATAACCTCTTTGTAACAAAGAACCCAAAACTTTTTTTATTGGGTTTTCTGAAAAATCCCTCTTATAAATCCAAATGATTAAAGTCCATATCGATACGGTTACAAGAATCCATTTTATTTTTTGCAGGATGTATGAATAGCTTATTCCATTTTTTCCCAATAACAAATAGCCATTTACCATAAAAAATAGCGGAATTGAATAGGTACCTAAGTAATATAAGTATGTTAAGTAATTCCAAGATCCAGTTTCTTTAAATCCTGGCATTGTGGTATGGAGTAGAACAACTCCTATACAAGCCATAATTTTAAGCAAATCTAGGTTTGTATTCCGTATTTTCTTCATTTCGATTGTTTTCCTATTATTTGTTTTAACTCTTTCACATCTACCACTTTCAGAACTAGAATAACAAGCAGGTAAATGAGGCCACCAAGCACTGCATACACAAGAACATTTAAAGTAGGTGAAAAATGCAAGAATGGTTTTGCACTTAGCAACAAGCCATACATTATAGCAGAAGCGAGAATAATTTTTGCCATAGCCCCAAGAATCGGTACTTCCTTGAGGTAATGACGGGTATAGTACAATTGAATTCCCCAGACCAAGGATTCTGTTAAAACCGAAACAATGGCTGCACCGATAAAACCAAAGTGAGGCAAGAAGAGCAAATTCAACCCGACACTGACAATGGCAGGAACAGTGGTCGAAATCATAAATTCTTTGTTTTTATCATGCGGGATGAGGATTTGAATCCCCATGATATTGGTCCAGCCGATAAAGAACATTCTAAAAATCATGATGGCTATGGCATAACGCGCATCCTGGAAATCCTTTCCTAGGAAGAACTGAACAAAGTCATCATTGACAATCAGCATGCCGGCAATGATCGGGAAAATGACCAAATTATAAATCAAAAAGGACATTTGGTGCATCTTGTTGACAGCCTTGTGGTCCCCTGAGGATAAGAGGCTCGATACCCGAGGCAACATGACACTTCCCAGTGAGGTCACTAGGGTCAGCAAAATATTGACCAATTTCAAGGCCTGATCATAGATCCCCACATCCTTTGTAGAGGCGAGAGCCCCCAGCATGGTCCGGTCAAGGGTGACATAGAGGGAAATAGCAATCTGCGGTAAAAAAAGCAAAATGACCGGTTTTAAATGCACCCGTGCATAAGCCATATCAAAATGGGCTTTCCCAATAAATTCACGGGCGGGCAACCACATACTGAGCTGACCTAATAATTCAAAGATCGTTAGTAAGAATACATAGAGATAAAGATCATTAGCAGACTTAACAAACAAGAAGATGGAGATGACTCCAACCAGTTTGACCGTGATGTTCCGAATCGTAATCTTGCGAAAGTCCTCTAAGCCCTGAAAGAGCCAGGAAATATCGAGCCCTTTTGATACTAAGCTAAGGCCCAAGATATAGGCAACAGGATTTTGCATGGAAGGAAGCGCCAAGCAAAGCAAGAGATAGAGTAAAATGGAGACAAAGGTCGCGCCTAACTGGAGAGTATAAATCCCCCAGAAATTCTTTTGGATGTCCTTGCGGTGTCCTGAGATCTCCTTGGTTCCATAATTGGCTACTCCTAGGGTCGCTAAAAGGATAAAGTAGGTGACAATGGAGTTGAAATAGCCGTAAGTCCCTAAGTCATCTGAACTAAAAACCCGTGTCACATAAGGTGTGGTGATAATCGGTAGAATAATCACTAGCAACTGGTAGGAGAGATTATAGGCGTAATTTTTAAGAACTTTCATAAGGATGTAACTCGTCTTAATCTTTCTTTTTAACTGGACTTAACTCTTTTTATTCAATTTTATTATCTGGATTCATAATAAACAATCGACTGATGAACAAAATTAACGGAGAGTAGCGAAGAACCAACATCTGAGGATCGAACATTCCATGGATAATCATAATTCCTAGGCAAGCCAGTACGATATCTTTTTGAATGGATATGAAATATTTCATAACTTTAGTAAGAGCAAACAACATGAAGGCACTGACAATCAAGCCATCAATAACCAATAATTGAACAAAAGAGCTATCAATATAATTGTAATTACTAGTGAAATTTCCAAACATATCAAGAGTTGTAAAGGAAATTGGTTGCCCTAACCAAGATACACCAAAATTTCGGAAACCATCCACACTGAGACGCAAACGATTATGCGTAAATTGATCGACTAAGTGAAATAAATTGCCAGATGAATAAAAACAAAAATACAAGATAACCGCTAAAGCTACAATAAAACCGTACTGCGCAAGTGCCTTTGACAAGAAATTTCCAATGATAAACTCTTTTTTAAAGATTTTAATACTCAACAAGGCATAGGTTAGTATCAAAATACTTAAGTAAAATGGACTAGATGTCGAAGTTTGTTGGTACATATAAATCGTAGCCAAGAGTAAGGCCAACAATTCAAGATACGAAATTCTTTTACCCCGAAACATCAGATAAGTACACAAGGCAAAGAACAGTCTCTGTGATGCAAATGATACATAGTTAAATCCTAGACTAAAACGGTAGCCACCATCTGCATTCATAAACATATTGGTAATCATACCTTTTTGACTGGCATAAATTGTCAAACAAAGCACCAGGAATGTCGCCACAGAAAAAGTTCCTAATAATTTCCTAAAATCAATATCTCTAGCGGAAAAAACAAGAAGCAACACATTTATATCTAACAATCCATCGCGATTTTTTGCAACTATAAACATTGCAATAAAAAATGCCGTTACTATTAATAATTGTTGCCAATGAAATCTAAAGTAATATAGCGTTTTCGGAAAGTTCATCAACTCCTTTATCAACAGCATAATAATTGTAAAGTAAAGGAGTAAACGATAAAGCGATAGAAAACCATCTAATCGAACAAAATAAGTGGTTGTGACTAACGAAGCGACAACAACCCATATAAACAAGGTAAATAAATAAATTTTTTCTGAGATAAAACGATTGTTCATCACAACAGTCATCCAAACCTTTCAATCATGATCATATAGTCTTATTACCGGTATCTATAAAAACCTCTCACAACTAAATAGCGAATTTCCCTATTTTATCAAGGTTTGCAGTTTTTTTAAAAAAATTACTGTCAGATACATTCTGAAATGTAATAACCGTCTAACTAGAGGGTGAAGCGGAGAAGTAGATTTTTTTATCAATGAAAACATCTCTTGATTTCTACACAAGACCTCAACATAGTGTCGTTTTTTAGAAAGAGACATCTTTTGCTTTGATATGTTCTGAATATTACTCATCAGGATGCGCGCCTTTATTTGATCTATAAATTGATCATCTTGGATATTCCAACTTGTCATCAACTGATCAACTTTTCCTAGTTCTTCCAATTGATAGTTCATCCTATTAGGATGATACTGTCCCATCGCAGAATCTATTCTTCCTGAAATATAGACATAATAACAAGATTTCACCAAGAGAACTGAATTGACATGTTGATAAACATTAAAATTGAAACGAACATCTTCTCCCAATTCATAGGATTCAAAAACAATTTGATGTTCCTCCAGAAATTCTCTACGGTAAATTTTATTCCAAACAGTATACATCATGTCTGTTAACCATAATTCTTGAAAAAGCGCAATAAAATCACTCTTGTCTTTTTTTCCTTCAGCAGGAAGTATTTTTGCCGATCGATCTATTTCTGATAAATTCTTTTCAATCGAATTATAGTAACTAAACACCAATAAGTCTAATTGTGAATCTAATTGACTTTCCACATCTGAAAATAGATTTCCCACAAGATAGTCATCCGCATCCACAAAACAAATAAACTCGCCTTTCGCTTTGGATAAGCCAAAATTACGTGCCGGACCAACACCATGGTTTTCAATATGATAGACAGAGATATTTGCGTACTCATTAGCATAAATATCGCAAATACTACCACTACGATCTGTAGAACCATTATCTACCACTATAATCTCCAAGTCATCATAATTCTGAGAAATAACACTTTTTAAACAACGCTCAATGTATTTCTCAACGTTATAGACTGGAATAATAACAGAGTATTTCAAATTAAACTCCTAAATCATATCAGAAAATGTTTTGTATACTGAAGGCTAGTTTTAATACTTTAAGTCTAAACAGTATATATTTTAACTTATTTGGTTGGTCTTTCATTTGAGAAAGAGAAACATTATTCTTAAGTAATTCTTGTTTCACTTCATTAGTAATGTCTATATATTTTTTATCTAATTTAGATTTATATAAACTTGCCAAGATATGAGTCAAGCCATTCACATAATATAGCTGTGAAATTTGTAATTCTTCTTGATTCAACTGTGAACGAACAAAAGTAGAATAAAAAACTTCTTTGTAGAACCCAAACATATCTCTAAACTTCTTCTCATTCCAAGACTGTGTAATGGAATCCGGGTTATCGATTAAGTAGTGATAGTACTTCTGATTTGTCGCATAAACCCTCTTTGCTGAAAGAAAAAGCTTGTAATTAGTACCAAGATCCTCATAGTATTTACCAATTGGAAACTGAATGTTATGATCAGTGAATAAGGATTTCCGATAGACTTTGTCGTTAGCAAAACCAGTAATATAACTATGCTTCAGCATTTGCACAAAAGCATCCTTCCCGTCAAAGACTTGAGTCTCTACTGAATCCGAAACTATAACATCTTCTTCACCTTTGACAAACTCACGATTAAAAGAAATAATATCAAATTTTTGAGATTCAAGCGCTTCTGCCAAGGCTATAAAGGTATCTGGCTCAAGCCAATCATCTGAATCAGGAAAATAAACATATTCTCCCTTAGCCTGAGAAAGACCCGTATTTCGAGCTTCAGAAAGTCCACCATTCTCTTTATGAATGACTGAAATAAAGTCATACGCTTTAACATAGTCATTACAAATTTGAGGAGAACGATCAGTACTTCCATCATCAACAAGTATGATGTCATAGTTTTTCCATTCTTGAACAAGAATACTCTTAAGACAACGGTTTAAATACTTTTCGACATTATAAACTGGAATAACGACAGTTAAAAGTGGTTTCATATATTTTTCACCTGAACTTTTATTTTAGTCTGTATTTTCATAATCTGTTTTACTGACTTTACAACATTTAATAATAATGGTAATTCTTTAAAGCAGACAGGAAATAGTTCTATTTTTCAACCAATTTTATTTTTTAGTATTTCCTATACAACTCCGAAAAATTCCGAATATAACTTTGTAAGGAGAAGAGTTCTTTTTGACGTTTGACTGATGCCTTGCCAAATTGCTCTCTCTTCTCAGTGTTCTCGGCTAAATCTTGAATAGCCTTAGATAATTCTGCAGGCTGATTTGGTGTGGCGAGAAGACCATTTTCCCCTTCCTTGACCATTTCACAGACACCGCCATGACGGTAACCTACTATAGGTTTGCCACAAGCCATGGCTTCTAGGACGACTGTTGGTAATGGATCTGGATTGGTACTTGGCAAGACAAAGATATCAAACATATTATAGAGTTCTGTCGTCTTGCTATAATAGTCAATTCGCTTGATTTGTCCAGCTACTGGTGAGTCTGAAATAGCTTTTTCCAGCTCATCCACGCGCCACTCTTCTCCCTCAAATGCACTACCTGCTAAAAAAGCTACTGCTTTTGGATTGGTCTGTAAGATTGGAGTAACAGCTTCTAGGAAGTCCCCTTGCCCTTTCCAGGCATTCACTCGACCAACCATACCGATAACCAAAGCATCCTGTGCGATCCCAAATTGATCACGGACAGTGCTAGCATCGATTTCATGATAGACGGCATTGTCGACCCCATTATAAATAACTTGAACTTGGTCATCCTTGACATAGCGAGACTGTTTGACATGATTAGCAACGGCATTTGAAACTGTCACAATCGTATCCGCATAGCGCCCCATCAAAAAGTTGATGAAGTCAGAAATCGCTTTTGGTTTGACGATAATCTCGTGCACATGCCAAATCAAAGGAAGTTTTAACTTCCGTTTGAGATAAATTCCCTCCAGCACCGCAGTCGTATTATTGTGAATGAGGGTTATACCATTCTCCTTAGCATACTTTGCAATTTGTTTAGAGTAACTGTTATAGGAGCCAAAGTACTCAAGAATGCCTTTTGGATTAAAATATTTCCGGCGCAAGATTGGATAATCAATAACTTTAACCTTTGCACCGACCTTTTCCAATGCACTCACTAAGACACCATCGTTGGGCAAGATGACATGGGCCTCAAAGGCATTTTTATCCAACCCCTTAATAAGTTCCAACAAAACCTTGTCAGCACCATACATTTCGGCACCAGCGTGAAGATATAAAATTTTCTGCATTTCTATCCTTTAAATACTTTCTCGTAGTCAGTGACAATCTTTTCCCAAGTAAAGGCTTCAGCAATCCGTTGACTTGATTTTTGATTGAGATCTTCGATTGCTTGAGCATCCATTTGTTCAGCCTGATCAATGACATGTGCCAATTGATCTTTCTTCCAATAAAGTGCTCCATCTTCACCGACTTCACGGTTAAAGCCAACATCTAACAAGAGGTTGAGTTTAGTAGACTCGAGCGCTTCTAGAAGTGACGGATTGGTTCCACCCACCTCATGACCATGGAAGTAAGCGAAGGCATTCTCACGAATGTATTTGAGCAATTCTTGATCGTAGACTGTCCCGACAAACTTCACTCGAGGATCTTGATCAAATCCTGTATCCTTACGCAACTGTTCATAGAACTTGTTTTGTTCCACATTGGTAATGAGAACAAAGTCCTTGTCAGAGTTTGATGCCATAAAGCCACGAATCATGGCCTCATAGTTGTTCTCGGGGACAAAGCGACCTACGACAAGATAGTAATTCCCTTCGGAGACTTGCTTATCCGCAAACCAAGTCCGTACTTTCTCGTCTTCTTTACTCAGGAGCGACTTGTTTGTATCGGTTCCATAGGCGATATAGGTGGTCTTAGGTTGATACTTTGCGTAATCCTTCTGGATATAGGCTTCGATATTCTTGCTATCACAGATCAAAAGGTCAGCGTGTTTGACCATGAGTTGCTCAGAAAACTTCCAATACTTGCGGACTGGAAGACTCCACTTCGCACGAAGCCACTCATGACCATCTGGATTGACCATAAGAGTCCCACCGATAGCCTTGATTTTCTTTTTAATCCTAGAAATAAAGGGACCAATCCGGCAAGCCAAGACATAGAAGATTGGTGCCTGGTCCTTGTTTTCCTTTGCGATCTCAATCGCCTTGTTAAGTGCCGCAATATCGTAAGCAATAGCACGCGCAGGACCGATATTAGGGACGTCAATGTTATAACAGATTGCGCCATTATGCTCGAAAGTATCTGCAGTAATCCCAGATTTTGCAGAATTCTCCCGCATACAAGCCACATAGTACTGAATTTCACGGTCTTGTTGGCACTCTGTCAGCTTTTCGACAAAGGTTTCAAAACCACCATATTTCGCTGGAATTCCTTTAGAACCAACGATATAAACTGACTGTTTCATTTTTCTCCTTACATGGAAAGGACGAAGCAGGAATTTCCTACTTCGCTCCATCTCGTTTAAATACAACTTTGATCGTTTTCAGCAAGATTTTTATATCTGACCAAATGGTCCAATCGTCAATATAAGATACATCTAAGCGAACCACTTCATCAAAGTCCGTAATTTCGCTGCGTCCACTCACCTGCCAAAGCCCTGTAATTCCAGGCTTGAAGCTCAAGCGGCGTTTCTGTTCCGGAGTGTACTTCTCATACTCATCCACTGTTGGCGGACGGGTTCCAACCAGACTCATATCTCCTTTTAGGACATTAAAGAATTGGGGTAGCTCATCCAGACTGGTCTTGCGGATAAAGCGTCCAATTGGCGTAATCCGAGGATCATTGTCCATTTTGAACATCCCACCGGTCATAGTGTTTTGATCCATCAATTCTTTTTTCCGCTCCTCTGCATCGACATACATAGAACGGAACTTATAAAACTTGAAATAGCGTCCATTTTTCCCGACCCGCTTCTGGGCAAAAATAGCAGGACCACCGTCCTTACGAATCAAAGGTACCAATACAATCGCTACCAAGCCACAGAGGAGCAAGCCTACCAAGGAACCACAGATATCAATCACGCGTTTCGCGGTCACGTGGCTAGGTTTGTAGAAGTTGGTCGAGAAGGTAACAACATTGAGTCCAGCCACTTCGCGAATCCGTTTGTTGCCAGCAAAGTTCAAATCAAAAGCATTGAGGTTAACGGTAACGTCGATTCCCATGGTCTCAAATTGTGAGACATACTCCCCAATATCATACTCTTCACTTGGAAGATTGAGAAAGACTTCATCTACCACTTCATAGGTCGCAAAACTCAACAGGTCCTCCTGGGGAACAACCCGAACAGCTGGGTGTTGAAAGGCTGGGCGGTCTAATACTGTCACCGCAACCACTTCCCCACCGCTATCATTGGACGAAAGAAGTCGATCCAGGACTTTATCCAGACGAGAATTCGCTGTAATCAAGAGAATCTTGTGACTTCCTTTGAGACTATAATAGAAGCGTCTCCAGTAGCGTTTGATGAGGTAGTTCATCAAGTAAAGAGCCAGAGTAAGAAGCACTAGAAAATAAATCATCCCCCGACGGGAGAGGGAGAACTTCTCCTCCAAAAAGAAGCTCGAAAAACTGATGACAAGCGCGAAACACAAGCTGTATTTCAAGGTTTGTAAGAAATCGACTAGATGCCCCCGCTTGAAATAATCTTGGTTGTAATCGCTGACGTAAAAGGCTACGTAATGCAACAAATACAGATAGAAAATTGTATTAGAGTGGATTTCTGTCTCTGTCACAAAACTAAACAAATAAGCCACAACTAAGACTGGTAAGCTTTGAACAAAGGCCAAAGCAAATTTGTGAAATCCCCTTCCTTCTGTCATAATACCCCTATCCTATTCCTTATCTTTTTTTCCCATAATTGCCATAGTTCCCGTAATTACCATAGGAACCATATTTTTCTAATTGAATATCAAACTTATTGAGGACCACTCCTAGGAATGGTGTCCCCGTCTGCTCTAGTTGCTCTTTGGCCTTTTGAACAGCCTTGCGACTAACAGCTCCTGCTGCTGTCACAATCAAGCTACCATCACAGCGTTGAGCAATAATCGCCGCATCAATCACCATCCCAATTGGTGGGGTGTCGACAATGATATAGTCATAGTGATTGCGAAGCGCCTCAATGATGACCTCGAAGTTTTTACTTTGCAAGAGACCCGTTGGATTTGGAGAAACCTGCCCTGCCAGGAGCACATCCAGTTTTGGATAATCTGTCGTCGCAATTGCTTGCGAAATCTCACTCTTCCCAGAAAGTACTTCTGTCAATCCTGCGACACGACCTTGGCTCTTGAAGACACCTGTCATGACCGAGTTACGGATATCCGCATCGATCAACAAGGTACGATAGCCCGCACGCGCAAAGGCTGTCGCCAAATTCGTAGAAATGGTTGATTTTCCTTCGTTTGGTTGCACAGATGAGATGGCAACGACCTTAATATTGGTCCCACTCAACTGAATATTGGTACTCAAGGCATTAAAATACTCTTCAGCCTGAGTCATCGCTGCTAATTTGCTTTTTACAATTTCTAAGGTTGCCATGAATTCTCCCTCTTACAGTTTCTTCACACTAGGGATCACACCTAATAGTGTGATGCCCATCACTTCTTCGATATCTTCTGGTTTCTTCACTCGATCATCCAGTACCTCAGATAAGATCACCAATATGGAAATCACGACGCCTCCAAGGACAAAACCAATGACAACATTTCGCTTGATATTTGGTGAAGAAGGATTTTGCGGTACGACAGCCTCATCCAAAGTCGTCACGTCCGATACCTTGGTCACAGCAATAATTTTTTCGGCTGCTACATCTTTCAAGCCATTCGCGATCCGAGCTGCTTCTTGTGGATCTGGGTCTGATGCTGTGATGGACAAAATCCGAGTATCCGCTGGAACTGCCACTGAGACTTTCTTAGCAAGCTCTGCTGGAGTCATTTCCAACTTCAACTCTTCGATAGCTTGGTTCAAGACATTTTGAGAAAGGATGATCTCGCGATAGTCTTTAACCAAGTAGGATCCCGCTTGAAGATCTTGGTTGGTCAAGGCATTGTTTTCTTGATTCTGACGGCTGACTACGTAGATACGGCTGGTACTTTGGTAGATCTTTTTCGCTACAAAAGCGCTGTAGCCTAGGGCTCCAATCGCAAACAACAAGGCCGTAATGATAATTGAGAATTTACGACGCCATAAGGTTTTAAAGAGGGAGACCACATCCAATTCGATCTCTTTGCTCTCTTGGTTTTTCATATTCACTTTCTCCTTTTCAATCTCCGTGATGGAACTTGATGATTAAAACAATTCGTCATCCAATAATGTTTGCTGATTTTCAACAAAAAGGGCACGCGCCCGGTCACTGCCGTAGCGTTTTTCAATCAACTGATAAGCCTGGTCCATGTATGGAGGGCGCTGATCAACATTGTGCATATCGCTGGCAACAAAATGGACCAAGTCCTTGTCCAAGAAATATTGGGCACGATGTTTCATGAACTTATAGCGATCACCAAACAACTTCGGCTTGAGGACACTCGAACTATTGATCTGGGTATAGCATCCCATTCGGATTAATTCCCGCACCCGTTTTTCATTTTTTTCCAAACAGTGGTAGCGTTCAATGTGGGCAACCACCGGAGTCACTCCTAAGCGCAAAACTGCACTTAAGGCCTGGTGAATCTCCTTGTAGGGGGTCGCCATACTAAACTCGATCAAGGCAAAACTGGTATCAGCAAGCGTTGGAATAATCCCGGCTTCTAGCTTTTCTAGGATATCTCGCGTATAGTAGATTTCTGCTCCGAAATGCAGTTTCATTTCAGGCAGATAGGTCTCTACCATCTCTTTTACTGCCAAGTAGTTTTGATGGATCTTTTCTTCTGGGGTTTCAAACATCCCTTTTCGACGATGAGATGTCGAAACGATGGTACGAACCCCTTGACGGTAGCTTTCCTCGATGAGGAGCTTGCTATCCTCAATCGTCTTTGGTCCATCATCCACATCAAAGACAATGTGTGAATGAATATCAATCATTGTTTTTTCCTTCCATGGTTTGGTTTATTTTTTCTTTGGCTTGTGCCACGCTATCAGCATTCAGCTCCATCATGTAAAGAGCAGATCCTGGCATCGCATATGAAGGCAAGTCATTTCGTCCTTGTCCAGTGACAGCTTGTGAAGTCACCTTGTAGCTTCCACCATTCTCCAACTGTGTATTGACCAAATTCATAATGGTTGGCAAGGGCATATTGGTTTGCAAGGAATCTTGTAAACCAGAAACGATTTCGTTGTAATTGCTCAATGCTTTGGTCGATGTTAATTTATGGATAATGGCTGCGATCACTTTTTCTTGGTTCTTCCCGCGATCGTTGTCTCCACCTTCGAGAGAGTAGCGTTCACGGACAAAGCCAAGGGCCTGTTCCGAATTCAAGTGGACTTTCCCTACAGGGAAGTGGTAGTTCCCGTGTAGACTTGTAAACTCTTGATCATTTTCTACATCAATCCCTCCGACGAGGTCGACAAGCTTCAAGAAGGATGTGAAGTTCAAGCGGACATAGTAGTCAATCTTGATGTCGTACAGATTTTCTAAGGTATGAATAGACGCATCTACTCCGTAAATCCCAGCGTGGGTCAACTTATCCCCTTGGTTGTTCCCGCCATCAGCGATTGGAACATAGGCGTCACGCGGAGTTGTCGTCAGCAAGACTTGCTTGGTCTTTCGATTGACCGTCATGATAATATTGACATCAGACCGAGAAACCGAAGTGACTGGACCGTAAGTGTCAATCCCGCTGACATAGATGTTAAAGGTATCCGCATTGGCATCTGCCTTTGCCTTGGTTTCCACTTGGCGACGAATCTTGTAAGAGTAGATTTTCTTTAATTTTTTTGCGTAGTCAGCATCCACACTTGCTACAGTATCTTCAAAGGTACTATTCAGGACGATGGCTTTCGTCTTGTCTTCTTGTAGGGCCTGGTAGGCTGCCGCATAAGATTCCACATCTTCGATGGTCAAGTCATGCTGGCGCGTTTTCTTCACTTCCTCTACTAGGGCCATCAGATCATCTGCATTATTATTCCCCGTAGGCGCTGCCACACTGCTGATTTCTTTGATATCTTGGATTGGGCTATCTGCTTTAACATAGACAGCCATCTCAAACTCCGTATAATTGGCATTTCTGTTCACATTTCCAGCGACATCGACCAACTGTTGGGTAACATAGGTTCCCACAGAGGTTCCTAGCAAGCCTAGGACCAATAAAAATAGCGTCGTCTTTTTAGCCTTGCCTGCAAGGATCAAACCCAAGGTTAAAAAAAGTCCGCCAACCAGCAAGGCCGTCACAAGGATATTCAAATAGCGAAAGGCTAGGATATTGTAGCTAAAGACATTATAAAGAAAGAGCCCAGCCACAAGTAGCGTTAAGACCCAGAGACCGCTATTGACAATCCGTAGCTGATCCCAACTGCTAGTTCTAGTTGAGCGTTTGTTTTTTCTGCTTTGATTCATTTTATCCCCCATACCATTTTCTTAAATATTATAACATAAAATCATCCTAAAAATCGGAATCTAGGCCCAATTCTCCACTATTAATTTTATACTATTCTGAGCTCTCTGTACAGCAATATGGGACAAAGAAATGAGTAAATAAAAAAGGTGAGGAAACTCACCTTTTTGAATGTAGATAAACTATTATTTTACATAAAACAGCTAGTTACTCTTCAAAAATGATTTATTTTGCCATTTAAGAAGATTAAAAACTTTCCGCTGTGAGAAAAGTGCCTGAAACACAATAGTTTCAGGCACTCGGGAGTTTTGAGAGTAAAACAGTTTGGGAAACTGTTTTAGCCCGAGCCCAGAAATTAAAGAGCGAGGGGGCTCAAAACTAAGTCATGTAACTTCTTCGAAGTTCGCTGACGTCCGCACTCACCTAAGGAAAGTTTTTCGGAAGACTTTATCTTCAATCTGAAGGTGAGGAAACTCACCTTTTTTATGGATTTATACTTTGTCTTTTGAGGTTGAACTTGTATCTGAATCCTTGCTAGTTGAGTCACTCTGCGAGGAATTGCTTCCTTTACGAGTTTCAGCTCCATCAGCAGAATATTCGTTTACAAAGATTTCCTTACGCAATTCAAGGAAGCTTTCATCGCTAAGGATGTAACGTCCTTCTTTGGTTTTAGTCAATTCCAAAGTGTACTCGCGTGGTTCGATGTAACCAAAGTCTTCATTCAAACGGTCAAATGCATAGTAGAACAAGAAGTTGTTCAATAGAGACAAGCGTTTTTCTAAATCTGGATCTGTGTTGTCTTCTAATTTTTTAACATCTTCAATTCCGTTTTCAAACAGACTAGATTTTGCGCGGTTGATCAAGTTAGCCAAGTCACGTGTTGCAATTGCACGAGATTTGAAGGTAACTGTCGCAGTATCTCCTTCGTCTTCAACCTTAGTGATTTCATAGTCATCACCAATCGTTGCTAACACTTTGAAACGAGCTTGGTCAAACAATTCCAAGATTTTTTCTGGAGTGAATGTTTCAGTTGTCAATTCAAGTGTGTAGTTTTCTGCTGGTAAATATTTTGATGCATTTTCATCAACAAATTTTTCAGTAATTTGTTTTTTCCACTTATCAACCGATGTTCCCATCAAAGTTGTGAAACCAGAAGAATGGTCAGTGAAGATGGCACGAAGAATGATATCTCCATCTTTCTCAATTTGTTTTTTTGTTTTTTCTTCTTTTGATTCGCTAGATTGTTCTACCTTGTCCTCTTTGGCTGGTTTTTTCTCAGTAGCTGGTTTTGACGAACAAGCTGCCAACAACAACAAGCAGGCTGGTAAGACACCATATTTTACGAGCTTTTTCATAAGTTCTCCTTATTTTTTATAGATTATGTTCATTATACCAAAAATAGACCCCTTGAACATTCTTAGACAAGCCTATGTAAGGAAATTGTAATATTTTGTCTCTCCTTCGTAATAAAAAAGACCCCTTCTATTATGGAGGGGTCTAAGCACCTATAGCATGGGCGCAAATAACTGCATAATTTCTTTGATCAAATGCTGGTACCAGATGATCCGGAAAGTGTCCAACTGGATCTGCTGAGATACGAAGAATATCTCTTCAAAATCCGCTCGGATCTTGGTCAATTCTGGGCTTCGATACATCCAGACAGCATTCTCATAGTGATGAACTAGGCTCCGATAGTCAAAGTTAATGGTCCCGACTACTGCGACTTCATCGTCGGCCAATACTTGCTTGCTATGGATAAAGCCTGGGGTGTATTCATAGATTTTCACCCCTGCTTCCATCAGGTCTGGATAAGCCCCTCGTGTAACGATTTGGATCAATTTTTTATCCGGAATGAAAGGGGTCACGATGCGTACATCGACACCACGGAGAGCCGCATTTCGAATATCTTCCGTCAAATCATAATCAATGATTAAATAAGGGGTCGTAATGTAGACATAGTCTGTTGCCTGATTGATGATATTCTGATACACAGACTTACCAACCTGGGACTTGTAGATGGGTTTCGGTCCACTCCCAAAGGGGATATAGAAGCCTTCTCCATCTACCGCTTGGTTTTCCATATGGTATTTATCGAAATCTTCAATCTCTCCCTGGTTGATGTACCAGTTCATGAGAAAGAGTCGCGTCAAGGCCTTGACGGCTCGGCCGTCCAAGCGCACTGCACTATCCTTCCAATGACCGAAGCGTTCTCTCTGGTTGATATACTCATCCGCTAGGTTAACGCCACCTGTATAGCCAATCTGGCCATCAATGACCAAGATCTTGCGGTGGTCTCGATTGTTATAAGCCACCGTCAATCGTGGCACCACCTTGTTAAACTTATGGGCATCAATGCCTAATTTGCGCAAGCGTCTGGTGTAGTTTCCCTTCAGGGTCGCCATACAGCCAATATCATCGTAGAGCAGCTTCACTTCGACCCCTTCTTTGACTTTCTCAAGTAGGATCTCTAGGATGCTGTTCCACATCAAACCTTCCTCGATGATATAGAATTCAAGAAAGATAAATTTCTTGGCTGAGCGCAAATCCTCTAATAGTTGTGGGAGCATCTGGTCCCCTAGTGGGAAAAAGGTCGAAGCCGTCCCGTTGTAGAGGTCTGCGTTGTGGTCCATGGACAGAATAGACTTGACCATCCCATAGACGCTCTTACTCTCTTCTTTCAATTGGAGGCGAAGCTCGTGGCTGTTGTCCTCACGAAACTTCATGGACTCCATATTTTCCAACTGGACCATTTCTTTTTTGGACAGGCGCCGCTCCCCAAACATGAGGTAAAGAAGGGAACCAAAGACGGGGATAACGGCAATCAGAAGCCAGGTCACCTTGCTCTCTGGAGGCATATTTCGGTTGACGATCGCCAAAATGGTCGAGATATACAAGAGAATCATGATGGTGACAGACATCCAATTTGGGAACCATTCATTTAGCCAAAAGAAGGCCGCAAAGGACAGCCAGAGTTCAAACCCCATAAAGAGGATACTGAACCCATATTTGGACATTAACAATCGAATCTTTCGAAAACTCACCCTCATTCTCCTTCTTTTCTAATCCCTACTAGTATACCAGTTCTAAGAAGGGAGTGCAAACCCGATAAAATGAAAAAAGAGGCTGGGACAAAAGTCCTAGCCTCTCAATTGTCTTTGGATTGTCGAGCAAGACGCAGTGGTTGAGTGGGCTCTACTACGCTGATTTCATCAGCTTTTACAGCCCTACTCAACTGTGCGGAGGTGGGACTACGAAATCGAATGCTAACGAATTACCGATTTCTGTCCCACTCTCACTTCTGCTAGTTTATTGCTTTGTCAGAACAATCGTATCCTGATCACCCAAGTCTTGATCCGCTTCTTTCAGGGTCAGTTGTTGCCCCTCCAATTGATAGCGGTAGCCATCATCTCCGATAAAGAGAATCTGGTTGGCAGCATCTAGCTTGACCTGTTTCAGCTCTTGCTCTCCATCTGCCTCTACAGCCGTCCAAGTACCTGAATCACCAGCGATGACGAGCGTCACTTGATCGCTTTCATCCATTCCCATATAGGTTCCGTCCAGACCTGTTTGATTAACCTGCGGACTAGTCGTTGTCTGTTGAGAAGAAGTTGCCGTTGTGGTCGTCGCACTTGATGACGTGTTCGTTTGCGATGGTGTTTGCTGGTTCGAACACGCTCCAAGTAGGAGGACTGTAGCTGTTGCTAATAAAGCAGTTACTTTCTTTGCCATGGATGGTCTCCTTTCGCGCCAACTTTTCAACGGACTTCCCCGTTCATTTGTGGCTCACCTTTAGTATACGTTAGAGCCTGTTTTTGGTCAATCTTTATGACTGGCCGATGAGAGTTGCTACCTATAAAGGATTCTTTCCCTGCTCTAATAGATATGCGCGAACTTCGGAAATAAAGTAGAGAGAGCCAGTGACAAAGAGCACCTCTTGACCATCTTGTCGGCTATAAAAATCTTGCAAATAATCTCTGAAATCCGCCACATAAGGATAGCCTAAGCCATCCGCCTCTTGGACCACTTCCCCATAAGCAAAGGTCGTCACCGTCAAGTCCGCCTCCGGCAAATCGTTTGCAAAGATCTCCAACATTCCCTGGTAATCCTTGCGTTTTAAAGCACCAAAGAGGATCTTCACGCGCTTATCTGAAAAAGTGCGGGCATATTCGACCAAGCGATGGATGGCATGGGGGTTATGAGCGCCATCTAGATAGATGCCTTGGCTAAAGTTTTCCAGACGACCCGGCCAGCTAGTCGCTTGCAAAGCCTCCCGAACACCGTTTTCATCGACCGCCAGACCTCTCTGCTCCATGAAGAGGAGAAAGGCTTCGAGAGCCACCGCAGCATTCTCTTCCTGATAAGCTCCATTGAGCCCAATTTTCAGTGAGTCAAACCGATGCTGCGCATCTTGAAAGACGCCCTTCACCAGTTGGAAATCTTCTCCATAGCGAGCTAGCGGACAGCCTATTGCTTGGGCCTTTTCTATGCAGACTTGCTCAGCCTCTTTAGCCAGTGGACCGATAACAGCCGGCTTCCCGGCTTTAAAAATCCCAGCTTTTTGCCTAGCAATGGCCTCTAGGCTTCCTCCCAAGGTCTCCTGATGATCCAGCCCTACTGAGGTGATCACTGCTACCTCTCCTGTGATGACATTGGTCGTATCAAGGAGGCCTCCGATCCCAACCTCGATCAAGGCCAGGTCTACTTTTTGTTCATGGAAATACAAAAAGGCCAAGAGGGTGATGATCTCAAAGTAAGAGAGTTGGTCGTGGGTCTCGAGAAGCTGAGACTCCATCGCTTGAATGCTCTGACCCAAGCGAATCAGGTCCTGATCCGAAATCGGTTGCCCATTGATACAAATCCGATCATGCATACTAACGATATGCGGAGAAGTAAAGGCACCTACTTTCAGACCATGTTGTTGGAATAGTTGGCGCATAAACGCAATGGTTGAGCCCTTCCCATTGGTCCCCGTCACATGGATCATCGGAACAGCTTCATGAGGGGCACCTAAGAGCTTTACAGCCTGTTGCATCCGCCCCAAGCCTGAACGAAAATTGAGTCCAATTCGGCTATTCATCCATTCTTCAATTTGATTCATTTCTTTCTCCTAAAAGAAAAGAGCGATCAAGCCTTGTTGCTGGCTCACGCTCTGCTATTTCTTTGGTTTCTTATTTCACTTCCAATATTTTTAGAAGTTGGGCTAAAAACGTCCCCCGGACTTCCTGCTTTTTCTTGTTTCTTGAAGCAGGGCTAAAAACGTCCCCCGACTTCCTACTTTTTCTTGTTTCTTGAAGCAGGGCTAAAACATCCACTGGACTTACTTGCGGTCCTTGTTTCTAGCGCAAGGGTAAAAATGTCCCCCGACTTCCTGCTTTTTCTTGTTTCTTGAAGCAGGGCTAAAAACATCCACTGGACTTACTTGCGGTCCTTGTTTCTAGCGCAAGGGTAAAAATGTTCACTGAACATTTTTACTCCTCCATAAAGCTGTTGAAGACTTCTTCAATCATGTTCCATTCATCATCTGAATCTTCTGGGATTGGTTGAAGGTCGCCTTCTGTTCCGTCTTCGTTTTCAGTAAATGAGTAAGCTTGGATTTCTACTTCACCGTTTTCATCTTCTTCTGCATTTGCAGGAATCAAAAGAACATAGTTTTTACCAAATTCTTCTTTTCCATCAATGGTCAAAAGGATTTCAAACAAGGTTTCGTTTCCTTGCTCATCTACCAATGTAATCAATTCGCGTTCGTCATGGTTGTGATCATGATCATGATTGTGTGCCATCTTATATCCTCTTTTTTCTAAAATTTTCGATCTAAATAATTTTGCAAAATCAACTGGGCAGCCAATTTATCAATTACTTTTTTTCGCTTATTTCGGCTAATATCCGCTTGCTCAATCAGCATCCGCTCTGCGGCAACGGTCGTCAAACGCTCATCTTGATACTCAACCGGCAAGTTGAATAACTCTTCAAGGCGCTTTCCATAAGCTTGACTCGCTTCCACTCGAGGACCGCTTGTGTTGTTCATGTTTTTCGGTAAACCAACCACAAACCGATCAACCCGGTATTCCTTCACCAGTTCAGAGAGACGGTCAAAACCAAACTCTCCTTTCTCCTCATCAATCTGAATAATCTCCAGACCTTGAGCAGTAAAACCTAATGGATCACTGATGGCTACTCCGACAGTCTTCGAGCCAACGTCTAGTCCCATAATTCTCATTAGAGATCGATCCCTTGCCCTTTCAAGTAGTAACGAACCAATTCTTCAACAATTTCATCTCGTTCGTACTTACGAATTTGGTTGCGAGCGTTGTTATAACGAGGTACATAAGCAGGATCACCACTGAGTACATAACCAACGATTTGATTGATTGGATTGTAGCCCTTCTCATCCAAAGATAAGTAGACATCCTTTAATGTATCACTAATTTCTTTACGGTTTGAATCGTCAAGATTAAAACGTACTGTTTCGTCTGTAAATCCCACAATACCACCCTCTTTCTTTATATTCATACTATTATATCATAATTTCCATACTTTCTCAAACGAAAATTACTGATTTCATGGGCTTTCTTGGACTTTTCATCACTTGTTTCCGAAAGCAATCTTCTACAGTTTTCAATGACTTTATTTTACTTCTTTAAAACCATTTTTTTCCATGTTTTTGATGAAGAGCGTTGGAGAATAGGTCTTGATCATTTTGCAAATTTCTCCCAAGTCTTCGCTGTTTTTAATGTCATCGAAGTCTACTTTATCAGGATCAATCTCAATCTCAGAGATCATTGCTTCACCTGTCCAATCTGATGTCACGGTGATTCCATCGTAGTCTCTCAATTCATCAATGCCACCTTCACCTTCGTAACCTTCGATCAAGGCTTGTTTGGCACCTTCTTTATCATCCTCAGCATCGATCAATTTCTTGACTTCATCTTTGAATTCGTCCGACACATGAGTCGCTAGTTTGATAGAAACTTTCTTGTATTTCTTACCTTGGTAGGATACGGTTACTGTAATTTCCTGTTTGGCTACCTCGTCAGCTTCATTGACATCTCTGTTAATCTTAAAGGTCCGAGTAACGACGCTATCTTTCGATAAGGACTTGCCCCCTTTTGATTGAGAATTCCCACAACCTGCCAAGATAAGCAATCCAGCAACGACTAGTAATAGAAATTTTTTCATGTTTTCTCCTTATTCTTCTTTTGCTCCATTACGGAGTAGATTATTCATATATTCTGTTGGTGTCAACTTCAACAATTCTGCAATATTAGCCGATTTGAAGTACTCTAACTCAACCGCTTTTTTAGTATCCAACTGGGTGAAATCATAGGTGATGACCGTTTGGTATTCATTTTCATTTGGTACGGTCAGTTCAATGGTAAAGCCTGGAAGAGTCCGGGCTTGTTTGAGTTGTTCATCCTTGTCCATCGACTCCACCATCAATCGTTGGGCTTCTTCGAGGCCGACCTCTTGAATGGCTTTTTTCAATTCATCACTAGCAGGAGTGGTATTGGTCATGACCAATTTTTGTAATTGTTCCCCTTGATAGGTGATGGTCTGCTCTTGGCGAATACCTTTCTCATCTGTCGGAAGGACAAAATGTTTGGTAAAGACTTGCTGCTCTTCAGCCTTCTCTAACAAATTTCGATTTTCTTTATTGAACGATTCAATTTTAGCACTGTTGGATTTTTGAACACTGGAAGAATCGGTTTTCCCATGTTTCTTCTGTCCACAAGCTGTCAGCGTCAGGAGCAAGACTCCGAGACAAATAAGCTTCTTTTTCATGTTTTCTCCTTTGATAAGCTTCTATAAAAGGGATTTTCCCCACAGAAGTATTGTACCATAGAATGCCCAGCAAAAACATTCTTACAACCATTTTTTCGTGGATTCTTTGGCCAGATACAAAAGAAAAAGTCGAGATCTTGACATCTCGACTCTTCTCAGTAGCTCAATGTTTGGCTACTTGTTCTTATAAGGCTGCTCTTAAGCGAGCCTCTGCATTTTCAACATTTCGTACAGAGCGTGGTAAAAAGGCCCGAATATCATCTTCCTTATAACCAACTTGAAGTCGCTTGTTATCCACTAGGATAGGACTTTTCAAGATCCGTGGTGTTTCTAAGATGATATCGATGACTTCATTCATGCTGAGATCTTCAATATCGACACCTAGATTCTTAGCGTATCGGTTTTTTGAAGAAACGATACTTGCAATGCCATTTTCTGTTTTGGTCAAAATATCGAGTAATTCTTCTTTTGTAATCCCTTCTTTACCAAGGTTTTGTTCTTTATAGATCAACTGATGAGCATTTAGCCAAGTTTTGGCTTTTTTACAACTCGTGCAACTTGAAACTGTGTAAATTTTAATCATGCATGCACTCCTTTCGCCACACGATAATAACATTGTAGTATATTATACCATAAAAACCATCAGTCTTTCGACCTATTTTGAAAAAAATTACTCTTCAATCTCAATGGCATCATCAAGATCTAGTGTTACTTCTTCAACAAGTGGGCTTTCAGCTACTTCATCTTGTGCAACTACAGCAGTGTCATCATCAATCAAACCGAAGCGCACGCGCACTTGGTGGTCAATCTCATCAAAAATTTCTGGATGGTCTGCCAAGTACTTCTTAGCATTTTCAGAACCTTGGCCAATCTTCTCACCGTTATAAGAATACCAAGCACCAGCTTTTTGGATCAAATCAAGATCTGTCGCAATTTTTAGCAATTCACCTGTACGTGAAATTCCTTCCCCGTACATGATTTCAACCATGGCTTCTTTGAACGGTGGGGCTACCTTGTTCTTCACAACCTTGATCTTGGTTTCCTTACCAACATTGGTATCTTTTTGGTCCCCCGTACCCTTGATTTGAGTATTTCCACGAACATCTAGACGAACCGAAGCATAGAATTTAAGGGCACGACCACCAGGTGTGGTTTCTGGATTCCCAAACATGACCCCAACTTTTTCACGCAATTGGTTGATAAAGATAGCAATGGTCTTGGTCTTGTTGATCGAAGCTCCGAGCTTACGCATAGCCTGGCTCATCATCCGAGCTTGCAAACCAACGTGGCTATCACCGATATCACCATCGATTTCTGCGCGTGGGACCAAGGCAGCAACAGAGTCGATAACGACCAAGTCAACGGCACCAGAGTCAATCAATTTACCAGCAATTTCAAGTCCTTGTTCTCCTGAGTCTGGTTGAGACAAGAGGAGTTCATCAATATTAACCCCAAGAGCTGCAGCATAAGATGGGTCCAAAGCGTGCTCGGCATCGATGAAGGCAGCAATGCCTCCTTCTTTCTGTGCTTGCGCTACTGCATGGAGGGCAACGGTTGTTTTACCTGATGATTCTGGACCATAGATTTCGATGATCCGACCTTTTGGATAACCACCAGCACCCAAGGCAATATCAAGAGCCAAGGAACCTGAGCTCATGACTTGAACTTTTTGCTCTGCGCGTTCGCCCAGACGCATGATGGATCCTTTACCAAAGTCTTTTTCAATCAACTTTAGGGCATCATTGAGCGCTTTTTCACGCTCATCTCCAAATTTCTTAGAGATATCATCTAATTTTTTCTGTTTTTTCGCCATTCTTTTCTCCTATATTCAAAGCGTAATGCTATACAAGCTTCTTATCATTATAGCAAATTTTCATCTAATAATACAGTCCGGCGTACCAGATTAAAGGCATGGAGGACTGCAACTTTACGAACATCCATACGACTCCGGCCAGCGATATTGACCTTGATCGATTGGACTCCTTTAGGACCTGCAATTCCAATAAAAACGGTCCCTGCTGGGTGGCCTTCTAGACTGTCTGGGCCAGCAACACCTGTCAGACTGACTCCATAGTCAGCCCCTGTTAAGAGACGAGCTTGCGCTGCCATCCGCTCAGCTGTATGGGCAGAGACCACTCCATGTTCTTTCAACTCAGCTAGGGGGATTTGGAGCATTTTGCTCTTTTCCTCTATGCTGTAAGTGACGAAACCTCCTGGTAGGACTGCTGAGGCTCCTGAGAAATTAGCCAGAGTCGACTGGAACATCCCGGCCGTCAAGCTCTCTGCTGCGGTTAGGGCCAAGCCTCTCTCGCGCAAGAGTTCAAAAGCAACCTTGGCTAGGGAATTGTCATCTCCATAGCCATAGAAGAGCTGGCTCAAGGCTTGACCATCCAAAGTCTCATGACGGAGGATCACTTGCTCCAACTGATCCAATTTCTGATCTGCTTGCTCTTGTGACGCAGCCTTGGTCGACAAGCGCAAGGTCACTTCCCCGGTCTTGGCGTAAGGAGCCACTGTCGGGTCCGTCTGGCCATCAATCACATCGGCTAGGACTGTTACTAGCTGGCTTTCCCCAATCCCAAAGAAGCGCAAAACACGTGAGTAGAGCTTCTCGCCTGTGGCTAGCAAGGGCACTAACTCATCAGTAACCATGGGTTTCAATTCACTAGGGGGACCAGGCAAGACAACATAGCTAACGCCCTCTACTTCAATCAGCCCTCCCACTGCCAAACCGGTCAGATTTTGGAGCGGTGTTGAGCCTGTCACTATTTGCGCTTGTCTCAGATTGTTGGGAGTTCGGACATGGTCTGGCCGACTGGCAAAGAAGCGGTCCAACTTGGCCATTGCTTCTGGATCAAATGTCAAGTCTCTATCCAAGAACTGGGCTAGGGTCTGCTTGGTCAGATCGTCTTCGGTCGGTCCGAGGCCTCCCGTGAGGATGACGAGATCACTTCGATCACGCGCAATCGCAAGAACAGACAAGAGACGATCGGCATTATCCCCAACTGCAGTTTGGAAATAAACGTCGATTCCTAGACCGGCCAACTTTTCTGATAAGAATTGCGCATTGGTATTGACAATCTGTCCTGTGAGAATTTCGGTTCCCACTGCAATGATCTCTGCTTTCATAACGCCTCCACTTATACTATTCGTAATTTTTCTTCATTGTAACACAATTTCCTAAATTATTTTAAAAACAGATTGAAGAAAAAGTTCATTTTAGGTAACTTTCTTCAATCTTTTTCTTTTAGAGTATTATAAAGTAAAAAACTCTTATAAATTCCGTTACATCAATATTCCTAAGAGATTTAACTACGTGGTAACCAACTTCTAGAAGGGCTTGCCTATATTCTGAAGTAAGCACATCGAGCGGTTATTTTTATATTGCTTTATTGACATAAAATCGTATCTCTAACGCTAGTCCTTATATTTTTCTATCACTTTTTATGATACAATAGCATCAATTTATTTTTAGGAGGATAATATATGACTTCTACTATTGGTATTGTAAGTTTATCTAGTGGGACTATGGGTGAAGACTTTGTCAAGCACGAAGTGGACTTGGGTATTCAACGTCTCAAGGACCTCGGACTCAACCCTATCTTTTTACCTCATTCGCTAAAAGGCTTAGATTTTATCAAAGAACATCCTGAAGCTCGTGCAGAGGATTTGATTCAGGCCTTTTCTGATGATAGCATCGACATGATCCTATGCGCCATTGGTGGAAACGATACCTATCGCTTGCTACCTTATCTTTTTGAAAATGACCAACTACAAAAGGTTATCAAACCAAAGATTTTTCTCGGTTTCTCGGATACGACCATGAACCATCTCATGTTGCATAAACTAGGAATCAAGACTTTTTACGGCCAATCATTTCTAGCAGACATTTGTGAGTTAGACAAAGAAATGTTGCCATATAGCCTCCACTACTTCAAAGAATTGATTGAGACGGGAAGAATCTCAGAAATTCGCCCTAGTAACGTTTGGTATGAGGAACGGACTGATTTTAGTCCCAAAGCCTTGGGAACACCTCGTGTCAGCCATGCAAATACAGGTTTTGACTTATTGCAAGGCAATGCTCAGTTCGAGGGAGAAATCCTCGGTGGTTGTCTTGAGTCTCTCTATGATATTTTTGACAACTCTCTACACGCAGATAGCACGGACCTCTGCCAAAAATACAAACTTTTCCCCGACTTGTCAGACTGGGAAGGAAAGATCCTCTTGCTAGAAACAAGCCAAGAAAAGCCTGAACCTGACGACTTCAAAAAGATGTTGCGGACTTTGAAGGACACGGGTATATTCGAGGTCATCAGTGGACTATTAGTCGGAAAACCTATGGATGAAACTTTCTATGACGACTATAAAGAAGCACTTTTGGATATCATCGATAGCAATATCCCAATTGTCTATAATCTGAATGTTGGTCATGCAACTCCAAGAGCCATTGTCCCCTTCGGAGTCCACGCCCATGTAGATGCAACGGAGCAAGTCATTCGCTTTGACTATAACAAAGAAAGCTGAGATAGAACTCTCAGCTTTTTTTCTATATTCTCAAATACTTTCGCTATCTGTACTCACTACTTACCGCTTTTCCATTCACAATCATTCTCATGGTCATCAACCAGACCTGCAGCCTGTAGAAAGGATAAAACTGCGACTGGTCCGGTGAACTTAAAACCACGTTTTTTGAGGTCCTTGGATAATGTCTCAGATAAGGCTGTTTTAGCTGGTGCTTGACTGTAATCTGAAACATCATTGACGATGGTTTTCTCATCGACAAAAGACCAAAGATAGGCATCAAACGACCCGAATTCCTCCTGAACTTGTAGAAAGGTCTGAGCATTAGCTCGTGTCGCAAAGATCTTGGCTCGATTGCGGATAATTGCTGGATTATTCATCAAAGCTTCCAGCTCTTCATCCGTCATCTCCGCGACCGCTTGAATTTGGTAGCCATGAAAAGATTCTCGGAAAGCCTGCCGTTTATTGAGGACCGTTTCCCAAGATAGACCGGCCTGATAGGTTTCCATACAGAGTAACTCAAAAAGTGCCTGATCATCGTGGAGGGGCTGTCCCCACTCCTCATCATGATAGGCCACATAGAGAGGATTGGTCATTTTAACCCATCCACAACGTTTTGGCATCTTCTTCTCCTATTTGACCAACATCTTCAGGGCAGACTTGATGTAGTTTTCAGCCGTATCAGAAGTTCCTTCAAAGAATTTCTTGATTTTCTTGAGTTCCGTTGCCTTGTAGCCCAAAGCCAACATGGCTTCCATAGCTTCTTCAAGAGCTTGGTTTTCTTCTGAAACTTTGGCATTGGACTGAGCCGGTGCATCTTCTAGGTCAAGATTAATCTTACCTTCTAGGTCCAAGACCATCTGTTGGGCTGTTTTCTTGCCGATCTTCGGAAACTTGGTCAAGTAGGTGATGTTCTTGCTTTCAATAGCTTGGACAAGGCCTGCATTGTCATCCGCAGCGATAATAGCTAGAGCTGAGACAGGTCCAATCCCGGAGACTGAGATCAAGTTCAAAAAGAGCTGTTTCTCTTCTTCGGTCGCAAAGCCATAGAGAAGGTGAGCATCTTCACGGACCACTTGGTGCAGATAGACGTGCACCTCTTGATTCATTTTGCCAGAGTAGGCATAGGGATTGGCCACATGCAAGAGATAGCCGATCCCAGCTGTTTCTACCACGATGTATTTGGCAGTGATTTTCGTTAAAATTCCTTTAATGTATTCGTACATAATCTTCCTTTATTCTTTGTTTAATACTTGCCCAATTCCCGTAAACTGGTGTGATTTTCCTGAATGCGTCGGAACATCTTTTCCATATCCGACTTGGTAAAGTTAACCAAGACCGGACGGCCATGAGGGCAGTTATAAGGGTTGTCACATTGGGACAGTTGGTAGATGAGATCGCGTGCGGAGTAATCGTCTAGCGTGTGATTGGCCTTGATGGAGCGTTTGCAGGACATCATGATGGCCAACTCAGCCCTGTATTTCTTGATGGACACTTCCTTGGTCAAAAGGAGCATGTCACACATCTCATAGATGCCCGACTCAATCTCTTCTTCCTTCATCCAGATCGGGTGCTCCCGCAAGATCAACTGGTTGGCTCCGTATTCTTCTAAGTAGACTCCCACTTCCTCTAGGAGGTGCTTGCGCTGTTGCAGGCGGATCAGATCGTCTGCAGGGAACTCAAAGATATAAGGCACCAGCAGTTGTTGCTGACTGCCGTCTACGTCCCCGATGCTCTCCCGGTATTCTTCGTATTTGACCCGCTCTTGGGCCGCGTGCTGGTCAATGATGTAGAGGCCCCCATTTCCTTGGGCAAAGAGATAGGTTCCATGCATCTGACCGAAATATTCCAACTCTGGGAAGGTCGAATGTTCTTCCCCTTCCAACTTGTCATAAGCCTTGTCTAGACTAGCTAGATCCAACTCTGGGTGGTCAAGTTGATCATACTGAGGCGCCTTTCGCTCCGCGAATTTGATGGCTGGTGATTTAGCCTCCTGATTTCCCTCTTCTGGGGCAAAGAGAACCGTTTGCTCTGGGGTCAATTCACCACTTGGTTGGGATTCTGCAACCTCTGGACGGACAAAGAAGTCTCCCTTGTCTCGGTCGTAATAGAGGCTATTTTCTTTTAGGGGGAGACTGGTCTGGACTGGTTTTTCTGTTCGACGAAGCGTCGACTTGGCTAGATTTTCCAAAGCATCTGGAATCAGATCCTGCTCTTTCAAAGCGGAGACAATGGCCTGGGAGATCAAGGCCATTAGTTCTCGTTCTTTAGAAATACGCACCTCTTGCTTGGTCGGGTGGACATTGACATCGGCTAGATAGGGGTCAATCTGGATATTAATCACTGCTATCGGGAAGCGTCCGACCATAAGTTTACTGCCGTAGCCGTCCAAGATGGCCCGATTGAGCAAGAAATTCTTGATGTAACGACCGTTGATAAAGAGACTAATGTAATTGCGATTGGCCCGGGTCAATTCTGGCAAAGAGACGAAGCCCGACACTTCAAAGTCCAAATCACCTGTCTCGATGGCAACCATTTTCTTAGCGGTAGCGAGCCCGTAGACTCCTGCGATGGCTTGACGGAGATTCCCCGTTCCTGCCGTCCGTGTCATTTCATGGCCGTCATTGATCAAGGTAAAGGCAATCTCTGGATGGGCCAGACTCAGGCGGTTGAGAATGTCGACGATATGGGACAACTCTGCCTGCTGGCTCTTCATATATTTGAGGCGGGCTGGTGTATTGAAAAAGAGGTCCTCAACTGTGATTTTAGTCCCCACAGGGCTAGTCGCCGGCTCAAGAGAAGTGATTTCGCCCCCTTTAGCCTCTAGCTTGGTCCCATGACTAGCTCCTTCCTGAGCTGTCAGGATGGTCATGACACTGACAGAGGCAATAGACGGCAAGGCCTCGCCACGGAAGCCTAGTGTCCGAATGCGAAAGAGGTCGGCTTGACTCTTGATCTTACTAGTGGCATGGCGACGAAGGGCTAATTCCACTTCCTCATGGGCAATCCCTTGTCCATTATCCGTGATTTGAATGCTCTTTAAGCCAGCTTCTTCGATCTCTACGACAATCTGACTAGCTCCCGCATCGATGGAGTTTTCAACCAGTTCCTTGACCACACTAGCAGGGCGCTCGATGACCTCACCGGCAGCGATTTGATTGGCTAGAATTTCTGGTAATTCGATAATCTGTGACATAGCTTCCCCTCTTATGTTTTATACGCGCATAGGTAGAACTATTATACCATATCTACAAGGAAGGCCTCCCTTTATAAAACCTTGTGCTCCAGCTCCATTAAAGATACCGTCTTCTACCAGATAAACAGACAAACTGACCGAATATGCGAAAAGCCTTGTCTTGATGCCTGAAAAAGTGTTTAATAGACTTGTAAGCAAGAAGTCCTGCTAGCGGATCGCTTACCTGACGTCAATATGTTAGAAGGGATTTGTATGAAAGTAACAGTTACCATTGACCCCCATTTTCAAGAAGAAGGCGTAGCCATCACAGGGCCACAACCTAGCGAACGCATCCAGAAAGTCCAACAATTCATTGAGGAATTGGACCAGAAGGAACGCTTGCGAGCGAAAAAGGAGGGGGAAACCTATCTTGTAGAGACTCACTTGTTTCATCGGTTCTATATTGAAAACCGTCAAGTCGTTGGGGAAACAAAGGATGATCACTTCATCCTCACCGGCCCCCTCTACCAACTCTCTCAAGACTTGCCCATCTATTTTTTAAAAATTTCCCAATCTGAAATTATCAATACCAAAGAAATCGATCACCTGCATTTTACCAGCAGCGGATCGGTCCAAATCAATCTGAAAAACGGGACCATCACCTATTCGTCTCGTCGCTATTTAAAAGCTATTAAGGAGAAATTATCATGTTAAAGACTCAT
The DNA here is from genome assembly GCF_001072385.1 of Streptococcus sp. 343_SSPC. Lineage (NCBI taxonomy): Bacteria > Bacillati > Bacillota > Bacilli > Lactobacillales > Streptococcaceae > Streptococcus > Streptococcus sp. 343_SSPC. The sequence goes on from NZ_JVKU01000013.1 coordinate 37,770, forward strand.
CTATCGAATGCCTCTAAAGGCATCTTCATCGGCCTTACCCTCTCTATCGTCTTTTCTTTCCTAAACTCACCTTCCACTTACATGCCTCTCAGTCCAAGTTCAGGCGTTGGACAATGGATGCAAGCCCACGACGTGCATGGATCCCTTGTCATGCTCTATTGTATCCTTATATGGGCTGGCATCGGCTTGCTCTTCAGCTTAGGAAAAAACCTGTTCAACAAAGACTGGAGCCTCCTCCGTGCGACCCTCAGCCACTACCTTTTGATGCTCTTTGGTTTTCTACCTTTGGCAACCTTGGGAGGCTGGTTCCCAATCCAAATCAGCTTCTACATCTCCGTCATTATAGAGTTTAGCCTTGTGTACTTGGTTATCTGGGCGGTTTCTTATCACATTTACAAGAAAAAAGTAGAAGAGATCAACCAACAGTTGCAAGGAAAAGCCTGAGGAATTCAAAAAAATGACTTTTATTTTTTAGTCATTCAAGAAGATGAAAAACTTTCCGCTGTGAGAAAAGTGCCTGAAACAACTGTGTTTCAGGCACTCGGAATCATTGAGACCTTAGGCTCAATGATTAGTCATGGAACTTCGTAGAAATTCGCTGACGTCCGTACTCACCTAAGGAAAGTTTTTAAAATTACTTTGTCTTCAATCTGAAACAGTTCGAATGAACTGTTTTTTAAATTCTCTTTTTCATCTCGGCAACTGCCATCATGACTTCCATCGGGGTCATGTTGTAGATATCGAGAGTTTTTAATTCTTCTAGTACTGGATGGGTGGCATCTGCTGCAAACAGAGATATCTGTTCTCCGACCTGTGGAGAGGATTCTTGTGTTGGAGTCGCCATCGGCACTTCGTGACTTTGGCCTTCTAATTGACTCAAGATAGTATCTGCCCGCTTCAAGAGATCGCTTGGCAGCCCGGCAATCTTTGCCACATGGATCCCATAGGATTTATCCGCTGGTCCCTCTTCAATCCGGTGCAAGAAGGTCACTTGGCCATCCTTCTCCAAGGTTGCGACGTGGACATTGCGCAAGCGAGATAGGGTCTGCTCCAGGTCGGTCAACTCATGGTAGTGGGTGGCAAAGAGCGTCTTGGCACCTGTCCGGTCATGGATGTATTCGATGATGGCTTGAGCCAGAGCCATCCCATCATAGGTCGCCGTCCCCCGTCCCAACTCATCAAACAAGATGAGAGAAGCCGGAGTCGCTTGGCGAATGGCATTGTTGGCCTCCATCATCTCAACCATAAAGGTCGATTGGCCGGATACCAAGTCATCTGCAGCCCCAATTCGGGTATAAATGGCATCAAAGAGAGGGAGGGTCGCTGCCTGTGCCGGTACAAAAGAACCAAGCTGAGCCATAATGACAATGATGGCCAACTGGCGCATATAGGTGGACTTCCCGCTCATATTAGGCCCCGTAATCAACTGGATATCACAGGTCTCATCCATAGAAATGCTGTTGGGGATGTAGCTTTGAGCTCCCATCACCTTCTCAACAACTGGATGACGACCCTTCTCAATCCGGATATCACGCGCCTCTTGGAAAACTGGCCGAGTCAGTTGTTGCCTTTCAGCCACACAGGCCAACCCTTGCAAGACGTCCACCGTTGCTAGGGCTTGGGCTAGGGACTGCAAGCGCTGAATGTACTTGCCGACTTCCTCTCTGATCCGTAGGAAAATCGCATACTCTAGGCTAGTCGACTGTTCCCGAGCTTCTAGCATCTCCCCTTCAATCCGAGCCAGTTCCTCTGTCCCAAAGCGCTCAGAATTTTTCAAGGTCGCCTTGCGGAAGAAATGGGCTGGTACACGGGATAATTGGGAATTGGTCACATGGAAATAATAGCCATCTTTTTTGTTGTAGTCAATTTTAAGTCCGGTGATGCCACTGGCCTCCCGTTCTTTAGCTTCGATCTCTGCAATCCAGCCGGTCCCTTCCCGGAGGACAACACGGTACTGATCCAGAGTTGGGTCAAAGCCGGTACGGATGATATTGCCTTCTGTCAGAACGATAGGAGCATCCGGATCAATCGCTGCCTCGATGAGACGGCAAAGCTCTGGCAGCTCATCTAACTGGGCGATGAGGAGATCCAGCACCGGCTCGCCCATCTCGACCAAAAGCGATTTGATCAAGGGAACATGGCGCAGGGTTTCTCCCAACTGCAAGAGGTCCTTGGGAGTGGTCTTTCCAAAAGAGACCCGACTGGCCAATCGCTCGATGTCATACACTCCCTTGAGACGATCTGCTAAATCGCTTCGCTCAAAGAAGTGATCCAAGAAGACCTGGATAATCTCTTGGCGCTCTTCAATCCGATGGCGGTCCATCAAAGGCTTCTGGATCCAAGTCCGCAAGAGACGGCCTCCCATGGCTGTCTTGCTTTCATCTAGGAGCCAGTAGAGGCTGCCATGTTTTTTGCCAGTCCGAGCATTTTCTGTCAAGTCCAAACTCGCCTTGGTCGCATAATCCATCTGCAAGAAATCACGGACTTCATAGTGATGGGCAGGCTTGATATGGTGGAGTTCCCGCTTCTGGGTTTCCTGGACGTATTGGAGCAGGCCTCCAGCTGCTATTCTCTCCAAATGAGTCAGGTTAGCCCCTAAAAGTTGGACATCCTCCGCCACTTCTGAGATAGGGGAGAGCAAGAGGTTCATTTGGCCAAGAAGGACTCTTTCTTCACCTTCTGACAAGGAGTAGGTCAGGACAATCTCCCGCGCCCGTAGGTTGCGGATCTCCCCACAGACCATGGCAAAATCATTCAGACTGGTGACCTGAAACTCCCCGGTCACTAGGTCCATATAGGCAAGGCCATAGTCCGTCTCATCATGAGACAAGGCTACCAGGAAGTTGTTGGCGCTGTCTGGCTTGGTCGAATCGACAACGGTCCCCGGAGTAATGACTTGGACCACTTCCCGTTTGACCACACCGACGGCTTGCTTGGGATCTTCCATCTGCTCTGCAATAGCCACCTTATAGCCCTTTTCGATCAAGACATCGATGTACTGCTGGGCCGAATGATAGGGAACTCCAGCCATGGGAATCGGATTTTCTGCATTTTTATTCCGAGAGGTCAAAGAAATCTCTAAAATCTGTGCTGCATTGACGGCATCTTCATAAAAGAGCTCGTAAAAATCCCCCATCCGAAAGAGCAAAAAAGCATCCGGATAGTCTTTTTTGATATCTAGGTATTGCTGCATGCCAGGTGATAGTTTTTCTGCTGCCATATCGCTCCTTTTCTATATCATTGCATTCATTCTGAGTGCTTACTCCAACTCTAAACTGACATAAAAGGAGGGCCGATCCCTTTCTGGACTGGTCCCTCGCCCTTGACTAGTGACTAGAATGTTGGAGAATAGTCTGCTGGACTGTTTGTGCTACTTCTTGGTCCTTGCAAACAATTAAGAGGGTATTGGCCCCTGCGACGGTGCCAAGGATTTGATCATCCAAAATCTCATCGACTGCGTTGGCTAAAATAGCCGCCTCTCCCAGCTCCGTCCGAACAACCAGTGTGAACTCCGCTCTCGAGACCACTTGTGCATATTGAGCAATCAGTCTAAAAATATCTGTTCGATCTGGTTCGTCTGCTAATTTATAATAGAGGCCACCCTTTTCTTTTACCTTGATCAGACCGATTTCTCGTAGGTCCCTGGATAAGGTGGTCTGGGTCACTCCCGCCCCTCTTTGATCTAGGCGGTCTTGAATGTCTTTTTGCGTCGATAACTTCTCATGTTGAATAATTTCTCGAATCAAAAGCTGACGTTCATCTTTTTTCATTTTTGCTCCACTTTTGAATAATTATACTTTGATTATACCAAAAAGTTTGAAGAAAGGCCGATTTTTGTGATAGAATAGTAACAAAAGACCAAAGGAGCTACTATGAATCATAAAGAACTTATTGCAAGTGAATTGGCAAAAGTCATTGAAGGCTTAGACCAAGAAACTATCTTAAATTTACTAGAGCAACCAAAATCTTCAGACCTCGGAGATATCGCCTTTCCTGCCTTTTCTTTGGCTAAAATCGAACGCAAAGCTCCTCAAGCGATTGCTGCTGATATTGCGGAAAAAATCGATGCCTCTCACTTTGAAAAAGTCGTTGCTACTGGTCCTTACGTAAACTTCTTCTTAGATAAATCACAAATCTCTGACCAAGTCATCAAATCTGTTATCGAAGCAGGTGCAGACTACGGTCAGCAAGACGAGGGACATGGAGGAAATATTACCATCGACCTTTCTAGTCCAAATATTGCAAAACCTTTCTCAGTTGGTCATTTGCGCTCAACCGTTATCGGAGATGCTCTTTCAAATATCTTCCGCAAAATGGGCTACAACACCATTAAAATCAACCACTTGGGAGACTGGGGTAAACAATTTGGTCTCTTGATGGTCGCTTATAAAAAATGGGGTAGCAAGGAAGCCGTTGAAGCCAATCCAATCGATGAATTGTTGAAACTCTATGTCCGCATCAATGCCGAAATCGAAAATGATCCTGCTTTGGACGAGGAAGGACGTCTCTGGTTCAAGAAATTGGAAGATGGAGATCCAGAAGCAACTGAATTGTGGCAATGGTTCCGTGACGAGAGCTTGGTAGAATTCAACCGTATCTACAAACTCCTCGGTGTTGAATTTGACAGCTTAAACGGAGAAGCTTTCTACAATGATAAGATGGATGAAGCTGTCCAAATCCTTGAAGAAAAAGGCTTATTGAAAGAGTCTAAGGGAGCTAGCATCGTTGAGTTGGATGATGTCAACCTTCCACCAGCTATGATTAAGAAATCAGACGGTGCCACTCTTTATATCACTCGTGATATCGCAACCGCTATCTACCGTGCACGGACTTACAACTTTGTGAAAAACATCTACGCTGTAGGTCAAGAACAATCTAACCACTTCCGTCAGTTGAAAGCTGTTTTGAAGAAAATGGGATTTGACTGGAGCGACGATATGATCCACGTTGACTTTGGTTTGGTGACAAAGAACCGCCAAAAATTGTCAACTCGTAAAGGAAATATCATCCTGCTCGAACCAACCCTTCAAGAAGCCATCTCTCGTGCCAAAGCTCAGATCGAAGAAAAGAACCCTGAATTGGAAAACAAGGAAGAAGTGGCACATGCAGTCGGTGTTGGTGCCGTTAAGTTCTACGACTTGAAGACAGACCGTCGCAACGGGTATGACTTTGACCTTGAAGCCATGGTATCCTTCGAAGGAGAAACTGGACCATACGTCCAATACGCATACGCACGTATCCAATCCATCCTTCGCAAAGCCAACTTCACACCATCTGCAGATGCAACTTACAGCTTGAACGACCCTGAAAGCTGGGAAATCATCAAACTTCTCCAAGACTTTGCTCGTGTCGTGAAACGTGCTGCTGAAAACTATGATCCATCCTTGATTGCTAAATATGCGATTAACTTGGCTCAAGCCTTCAACAAGTACTATGCTCACACTCGTATCTTGGATGAAAGCCCCGAACGCGATAGCCGCCTTGCTCTTAGCTACTCAACAGCAGTTGTCTTGAAAGAAGCGCTTCGCTTACTTGGTGTCGATGCACCTGAGAAAATGTAATATCTTCCTTACTTTTTGATAGGAAACCATCACTTTTAGGGGTGAGAGGAATCGCTAAATAAACCTTATTTAGTTCCATCTCACTCCTTTTCTCATGCTAAACACACCTATATTTTTAGCGATTATCGCTTCCCTTCATCCATTATCTTATCCTTCGGAGAACCCTATGAATCAAACTGTTTATATTCTTATTTTAGTTAGTCTGCTCGTTCTCTTTTTAATCAATAAATACGAGAGAGAAAAACTGCAAAAGATTTTACAAGAGCAACTCTTAAAAGATGAAGCCTTCAAGGCAAGCATCAAGGAACAAATCCAAACGACGGAAAACATCAACGATGTCATCCACGCCATCAATAAGGACTATCGCCTCGGCCTCTTGCTCTCGAAAGAAATCACAGATCAATTAAAATAAGCCCTAAAAGAGGAGTCATACAAAATATGACCCCTCTCTCTTCAACCGCAACAAATAAGAGAGTGGGACAGAAATCGGTAATTCGTTAGAATTCGATTTCGTCGTCCCACCTCCG
>NZ_JVKU01000014.1:0-85352 GCF_001072385.1 Streptococcus sp. 343_SSPC
CGCTGTGGACAACGGTGTGATTACTGCAACTCTTAAAGCTGGCTTCACTAAGTCACTTGGCGATGCAGAAAACACTCAAATCATTGACACAACTAAATTTGCATTTGGACGTTACTACAAGTTCGACATCCCAACAACAGTGAAAGCTGATGTACCTGGTGGTGTAGATATTGAAAACACTGCAGCGCAAGTAGTCAACTACTACAACCCAACTACTAAGAAAGTTGAAAAACCAAGCAAACCAACTGAAAAACGTGTCAACAACGTTCCAGTTGAAGTGGAATTCAACTTCACTAAACGCTTGGAAGGCCGTGAGCTTAAAGCCAAAGAATTCAGCTTCGTTCTTAAAGATTCAACAGGTAAAGTTGTTGAAACAGTAAGCAACGATGCGGCTGGTAACGTTAAGTTCAAAGCTCTTGAATTCAAGAAGGGTGACGAAGGCGTTCACAACTACACAGTAGAAGAAGTGAAGGGTACTGACGCAACCGTTACATACGACACAATGAAGGCTGCAGTAACAGTCACAGTTAAACAAGATGGAACAACTAAAGTTCTTGTGGCTACTGTTGGCGAAATCGCTGATAAAGAGTTCAACAACCGTGTAACTCCTCCAGAAGAACCTAAGTTCCAACCAGAGAAATACGTTGTTTCTGAAGAGAAATTCGATATCACAGGCGACAAGCTCGTTGATGATGACAAAGAATTGGCAGACAAGGTCGCAGACACCAATGCGAACCCATATGCGGACGATGCATCTAACAACGAAAAACAAAACTTGAACACCAAGACTGTTAAACGTGGCGATAAGTTGGTTTACCAAGTATGGTTGGATACAACTAAATTCTCTGAAACTAACAAAGAAAACATCCAATCAGTAGGAATCTCAGATGACTACGATGAAGCGAAGTTGGATCTTGATTCTACTAAGATCAAAGCCTACGATTCAGTAACAGGTGCAGAAGTAACAGATAAATTCGATATTACAGTTAATAACGGAGTGATCACTGCAACTCTTAAAGCTGGCTTCACTAAGTCACTTGGTGATGCAGAAAACACTCAAGTTATCGACACAACTAAATTCGAATTTGGACGTTACTACAAGTTCGACATTCCAACAACAGTGAAAGCTGATGTGGCGGCTGGTGTAGATATCGAAAATACTGCGGCTCAAGTTGTAAACTACTACAACCCAACTACTAAGAAGGTTGAAACTCCAAACAAACCTACTCAAAAACGTGTCAACAGCGTACCAGTACCAGTAGAGTTCAACTTCACTAAACGCTTGGAAGGTCGTGAGTTGAAAGCTAACGAATTCAGCTTCGTGCTTAAAGATTCAACAGGTAAAGTTGTTGAAACTGTAAGCAATGATGCGGCAGGAAACGTTAAGTTCTCAGCTATCGAATTCAAGAAAGAACAAGCAGGCGTTCACAACTACACTGTAGAAGAAGTAGCTGGAACAGACGCAACCGTTACATACGACACCATGAAAGCGAATGTAACAGTAACTGTTTCTCACGATGGAACAGCTAAAGTTCTTGTAGCTACTGTTGGCGAAATCGCTGATAAAGAGTTCAACAACCGTGTAACTCCTCCAGAAGAACCTAAGTTCCAACCAGAGAAATACGTTGTTTCTGAAGAGAAATTCGATATCACAGGTGACAAACTCGTTGATGATGATAAAGAATTGGCAGACAAGGTCGCAGATACCAATGCGAACCCATATGCGGACGATGCATCTAACAACGAAAAAGAAAACTTGAACACTAAGACTGTGAAACGTGGCGACAAGTTGGTTTACCAAGTATGGTTGGATACAACTAAATTTGACGCAAACAACAAGGACAACATCCAATCAGTAGGAATCTCTGATAACTACGATGAAACTAAGTTGGATCTTGATTCTACTAAGATCAAAGCCTACGATTCAGTAACAGGTGCAGAAGTAACCGATAAATTCGATATCGCTGTGGACAACGGTGTGATTACTGCAACTCTTAAAGCTGGCTTCACTAAGTCACTTGGCGACGCAGAAAACACTCAAATCATCGATACAACTAAATTCGCCTTCGGACGTTACTACAAGTTCGACATCCCAACAACAGTTAAAACTGATAAAGATGATGTACCTGGCGGAGTAGATATCGAAAATACTGCGGCTCAAGTAGTTAACTACTACAACCCAATGACTAAGAAAGTTGAAAAACCAAGCAAACCAACTGAAAAACGTGTAAACAACGTACCAGTTGAAGTGGAATTCAACTTCACTAAACGTTTGGAAGGTCGTGAGTTGAAAGCTAACGAATTCAGCTTCGTTCTTAAAGATTCAGAAGGTAAGACTCTTGAAACTGTAAGCAATGATGCGGCTGGTAACGTTAAGTTCAAAGCTCTTGAATTCAAGAAGGGTCAAGAAGGCGTACACAACTACACAGTAGAAGAAGTTAAAGGAAGCGACGCAACCGTTACATACGATACAATGAAAGCGAATGTAACAGTCACAGTTAAACACGATGGAACAGCTAAAATTCTTATCGCGAAAGTTGGCGACATTGCGGATAAAGAATTTAACAACCGTGTCACTCCTCCAGAAACTCCAGAATTCAACCCAGAGAAATATATCCTGAATGAATCTAAATTCGATATTACAGGTAATAAACTTGTTGACGATGATAAAGAGTTGGCAGACAAGGTAGCGGATACTAATAAAGATCCATATGCCGATAAGGATGATAACAACGAAGCTCAAAATATCAATACGAAGACACTTAAGAAGGGTGATAAAGTATACTACCAAGTATGGTTGGATACAACTAAGTTCACTGAAGCTCACAATATTCAATCTGTAGGTGTAACAGATAAATATGACAGCGAAAACTTAGACGTCAACGTAGCAGAAATTAAAGCATACGACTCTGTAACAGGAGAAGATGTGACAGCTAAATTTGATATCAAGGTTGAAAATGGTGTGATCACTGCAACTTCTAAGACAGACTTGACTAAGTCACTTGGAGACGCAGAAAACACTCCAGTAATCGACACTGCTAAATTTGCATTCGGACGTTACTACAAGTTTGAAATCCCTGCAACTATCAAAGCAACAGCTAAAGATGGTGTAGATATCGAAAACACTGCTTCACAAACTGTTCACCAATACGATCCAACTAAGAAATCTGTTGAAAAACCAGAAAAACCAACAGAAAAACGTGTCGTTAACATCCCAACTAAAGTTGAATTTAACTTCACTAAGAAACTTGAAGGACGTGAGCTAAAAGAAGGTGAATTTAGCTTCGTACTTAAAGATAAAGATGGAAAAGTTATTGAAACAGTTAAGAACGATGCAACAGGAAACATCAAGTTCTCTGCATTAGAGTTCAAACGTGGAGAAGAAGGAACTTACACTTACACTGTGGAAGAGGTTAAAGGTACTGAAACAGGAGTTGAATACGATAAGATGGTAGCTACAGTAACAGTAACAGTTACTAAAGAAGGCAAAGTCTTAACAGCAACTTCTCAATTACCGGTAGATACTGAGTTCAACAACAAGGTAATTCCACCGAAACCACCAGTAACACCACCAACACCACCGGTGACACCACCAACACCACCGGTGACACCACCAACACCACCGGTAACACCACCAACACCACCGGTGACACCACCAACACCACCGGTAACACCGCCAACACCACCGGTGACACCACCAACACCACCGGTAACACCGCCAGCACCAGAACTTCCTTCTACTGGTGAAGAACAATCAGCTTCTGCTGCATTGTTAGGCGCTGCTCTTGGTTTGGTCGGACTGGCTGGCCTTGCAAGACGCAAGAAAAACGAAGACTAAACAAGTGGTAGACACTAACGATTCACACTAGGATCGGAAATGGTTTAGTTTTACACAAGAAGGCCTCGCTCTAAGGAGTGGGGCCTTTTTGTTATTTCTTGAAAGCATTGAAATCACGTCTCGCAATATGATACAATAGAGGATATTTACAATAGTTAGGACAAAGGTATGCTTATTTCGATTATTTCACAAGGTTTGATCTGGGCTATTTTGGGGCTAGGGATCTTTATGACCTTCCGTATCTTGGATTTCCCAGATATGACCACAGAGGGCTCCTTTCCATTAGGAGGAGCCGTTGCGGTAACGCTGATTACCAAAGGGGTTCATCCTTTACTGGCTACCATAGCGGCTGTAGGCGCGGGGTGTTTGGCTGGATTAGCAACAGGTCTTCTTTATACCAAAGGGAAGATTCCGACGTTGTTATCGGGGATTTTGGTGATGACTTCCTGTAACTCAGTCATTCTCTTTGTGATGCAACGTGCCAACCTAGGCTTGCTTGGCTACTCAAAAATCCAAGATATGATTCCCATCGCGAGTGGCGTAAACGAGATTATCATCGGAATCATCTTTGTGACCCTGGTGATTGCTGCTATGCTCTTCTTTTTAGATACTAAATTGGGGCAGGCCTATATTGCGACAGGGGACAATCCTGAGATGGCTAAAAGCTTTGGGATCCATACCAGCCGGATGGAGTTGATGGGGCTAGTAGTTTCTAATGGGATTATTGCCTTGTCAGGTGCCTTGATGGCCCAGCAAGAAGGCTATGCAGATGCTTCTCGAGGGATCGGGGTCATCGTCGTTGGTTTGGCTAGCTTGATTATTGGAGAGGTTCTTTTTTCAAAACTAACCTTAGCAGAACGTTTGCTCAGTATCGTTATTGGATCGATCATTTATCAATTCTTGATTTGGGCTGTGATTGCCATCGGTGTCAATACTAGCTACATCCGTATCTTTAGTGCTATCATCTTGGCGATCTGTCTCATGATTCCAACCTTTAAAGAGAAACTGCTGAAAGGAGTCAAACTCAGCAAATGACCGCAATTGTAGAATTAAAAAATGCCACCATCGTGGTGAACAATGGCTTGAATGAAGAAAAAGTCATATTGGACAATGTCTCTTTGGAGATTCATGAGCATGACTTTATCACCATTCTTGGGGGCAATGGTGCTGGGAAGTCAACCCTTTTCAATACCTTGGCTGGGACCCTTCCGCTAACCAGTGGTCAAGTCTTGATCAAGGGGGAGGACGTGACGCACTATGGTCCGGAAAAACGGGCCAAATACCTATCCCGGGTCTTCCAGGATCCAAAGATGGGGACAGCCCCTCGTATGACAGTGGCTGAGAATCTCCTGATTGCAAAATTCCGAGGAGAAAAGCGGGGCTTGGTTCCTCGTCGTCTTGCCCAGTACAAAGACGAGTTTAAAGAGGTTTTAAGCCAGATTGGCAATGGTTTAGAGAAGCATGTCGATACAGCGGTAGAATTCTTATCTGGTGGACAACGTCAAGCTCTGAGCTTGTTGATGGCAACCTTGAAACGGCCTGAACTCTTGCTCTTGGATGAGCATACAGCTGCTCTCGATCCCAAGACGAGTCAGGCCTTGATGGAGCTGACGGATCGATTTGTCAAATCGGATCGACTGACTGCCTTGATGATTACCCACCATATGGAAGATGCGCTCAAGTACGGGAATCGCTTGATTGTCATGAAGGATGGAAAAATTATCCAGGACTTGAACCAAGAGGAAAAGGCCAAGATGGATCTGTCTGATTACTACCGTTTCTTTGAGTAAATTTAGAAACTAGTTTCAGCGTGTAATCGCTTGCAATACTGATATTAAAGGAGTATACTATAGATGAAGATAAGGGAGAAGGGGTTGATACCAATGCCTTATAGATTCATACATTAGGTTACTTCGTTTTAGGTTTGCCTTCGCTGACACTTGATTGTGCTTTTTATAAAAAAGCCAGAACGTCGGAAATGTTAAATCGGTTGAGCCGTCAAGTAAGTCTGCTTAACTTACTAAATGACATTGAAATACGTGGAAATAGTAGTGGAAGCTTTAGATGGTTTTCGAACTTCGGTATGCTCAACTGAGTGCTTTGTAACAAAACTGAAAGAGAACTTGCAAAGAAAACCACTGGTATGTGAATCGTACCATGAAAAGAAATGAAAATCATAACTGTTGTTTTCGTTAGCCTAAATGGTTAATCGCCTCTTGTCAGTGAAGCAGACCAGACCTCTAGTCCCGTAAGACTGGAGGTCTTTTTGTCTGTCGTGGTGGAAAGTCGAGGTGAGGTCAGTGGGATTGCCATACGCACATGAATATAGCTGTCGTGATCACTTTAAAGAAAGAGCAATGGAACGATTTGGGGTCGATGAAGAGCAGTTGAGACGTTGGGTCAATCAACACGTGCCCTCGCTTCATCATTTTGACAGCAGTTTTGATCAACGACCTGATACGGAAGCTTACGTGGCAGAGGACGGTATCGTCTTTGTGTGTGATCTGAAGAATCGGGAATTTATTACTTGCTTCCAAGCGGTCAATTTGACGGTGGATGAAGAACAGAAGGAAGTCTGTCAAGACATTCATCGTGAGAATGTGCTCGCTTATAAGCATAGTCAAAGCAAGCTCTTGAATCGCTACCGGTTGAAAGAAGCCAAAGAATTGCTGGCCAATATTGATGAGCATGTTGATCGGTTTTATAGCTTGTCTCAAACCCTTAAGAAGGGGGCTCTCAGCGATCGGAATTACCACCACCTAGAAGAACTGTTAAATGAATTTCATGTCATCAAGGCGGCGATACGGGTGATTGAGAATAAGAAAAATGACTATCATACGGACTAGGGTCTCTTTTTGACAAAGTTGACAATCTAGGCTATCGTCTTTGGTCTTAATAAAGGGTCCTCCATCAGATGGTGGAGGGCTTTTGTTTGGTCTGACTTTTGAAAAAATCGTGAAAAAATAGTATAATGTTCTAGATATGCAAGAAAATTGCAAAACTGTAATTCGACTTGGTGAGCCAAGGACCGTAAGTATGAACCATCACATAAAGGAGAAAACATGAGTAACATTAAGTTGATTACTTTAGGTGGAGTCCGTGAAAACGGGAAAAACCTCTACATAGCTGAAGTAAATGACTCTATTTTTGTTTTGGATGCTGGTCTCAAGTATCCAGAAAATGAGCAACTAGGGGTCGATGTTGTTATTCCCAACATGGACTACCTCTTTGAGAATAGCGATCGTATCGCAGGGGTCTTTTTAACGCACGGGCATGCGGATGCCATCGGAGCACTTCCTTATCTTTTAGCGGAGGCTAAAGTTCCAGTATTTGGGTCGGAGTTGACCGTCGAGTTGGCCAAGCTCTTTGTCAAGAGTAACGACAGTGTCAAGAAGTTTAATGACTTTCATGTGATCGATGCCAATTCAGAAATCGATTTTGGAGGAACCGTTGTTTCCTTCTTCCAGACAACCCACTCTATTCCAGAAAGTTTAGGAATTGTCATCAAGACTCCTGAGGGGAACATCGTCTATACAGGAGACTTCAAGTTTGACCAGACAGCGAGTGAGTTTTATGCGACAGACTTTGCTCGTTTGGCAGAGATTGGACGCGAAGGCGTGCTAGCTCTCTTGAGTGACTCTGCTAATGCTGACAGCACTGTTCAAGTGGCTAGCGAGCAAGAAGTTGGAGATGAAATCCTGGATACCATTGGGGACTGGGATGGCCGGGTCATTGTTGCTGCTGTTGCTAGTAACCTATCACGGATCCAGCAGGTCTTTGATGCAGCTGCAGAGACAGGGCGTCGGGTTGTTTTGACTGGATTTGACGTAGAAAATATCGTCCGGACAGGGATTCGTTTAAATAAGCTTTCTTTGGCCAACGAAAAATTATTGATCAAGCCAAAAGAAATGTCTCGTTTTGAGGACCATGAATTGATTATTCTTGAAACTGGACGTATGGGTGAGCCGATCAACGGACTTCGTAAGATGTCCATTGGCCGTCACCGCTATGTCGAAATCAAGGATGGTGACTTGGTCTATATCGTAACAACTCCATCTATCGCCAAAGAAGCGGTTATGGCGCGTGTAGAAAACATGGTCTACCAAGCAGGAGGAGTCGTCAAACAGATTACTCAAAGCTTGCGTGTATCAGGACATGGAAATGCGCGTGATCTGCAGTTGATGATCAACTTACTGCGTCCGAACTATCTGTTCCCAATCCAAGGGGAATACCGTGAATTGGATGCCCATGCAAGGCTTGCTATGGAAGTGGGGATTTTGCCTGAAAATATCTTCATTCCGAAAAAAGGCTCCATCATGGAATATGACAATGGGGACTTCGTCCCATCTGGTAGCGTCTCTGCAGGAGATGTTCTCATCGATGGGAATGCCATTGGAGATGTTGGGAATGTCGTTCTCCGTGACCGGAAAGTCCTTTCAGAAGATGGTATCTTTATTGTGGCTATTACGGTTAACCGTCGTGAGAAACGCATCATCTCAAAGGCAAAAGTTCACACCCGTGGCTTTGTCTACGTGAAGAAGAGTCGCGATATCTTGCGCGAAAGTGCAGAAATTGTCAACCAAAGTGTGGAAGAATACTTGGCTCAGGACAGCTTCGATTGGGGTGAGCTCAAGAGTGCTGTTCGCGATAGTTTGGCTAAGTACCTCTTTGACCAGACCAAACGTCGACCAGCTATCTTGCCAGTTGTCATGGAAGTACGCTAAGATTAACATAAGAGGAAAAGTCGATCGTCGGCTTTTTCTTGTCAAAGAAGAAAGAAATGGTGAGGAAAGATAGATGGCAGTAATGCAGATTGAATATTATTCAGAAGCGCTCGCAATGGAGTGGGGGATCAACGTCCTCTATCCAGATGCGTCTCGGGTGAAAAATCCGGATGATCAAGATATCCCGGTCCTCTATCTCCTTCATGGGATGAATGGCAATCAGTACTCCTGGTTGAAACGGACCAATGTAGAACGGATCCTACGTTCGACCAATTTGATTGTCGTTTTGCCTAATACCAATAATGGTTGGTATACAGATACACAGTATGGTTATCCCTATTACACAGCCATCGCAGAGGAATTGCCTAAGACCTTGGCACGCTTCTTCCCCAATATGACTAAGAAGCGGGAGAAGACCTTTATTGCTGGTCTATCGATGGGGGGCTATGGCTCTTTCAAACTGGCTCTTCAAACCAATCGCTTCTCGCATGCCGCTAGCTTTTCTGGTGCTCTTAGCTTTGAGGGGCGTCAACTGGCAGACACTGACCTTGGAAGTGCAGCTTATTGGCAAGGGGTCTTTGGAAAGCTAGAAGATTGGACGACAAGTCCTTACTCCTTGGAAAGCATTGCGGAGAAGTACTCAGATAAGAAGACGGTCTTATGGGCTTGGTGTGGAGAGCAAGATGCTCTGTATGAGGCCAACAATATAGCTGTGGATCATCTGAAGGACCTCGGCTTTGATATCACTTACAGCCATGGACCAGGAAAACATGAATGGTTTTATTGGGAGCGGGAGTTGGAACATTTCTTAGCAACCCTGCCGATCGATTTTGAACTAGAAGAACGACTCGATTAGGAAGCTACTCCTTGGGAGATATGCTATAATAGAGTGAAAAGTACCTGGGCCAGTTAGATGAGAAGCCCAGAATCAATGAACAATTAGGAGAAACATACGTGACTAAAGATATTCGTGTGCGTTATGCACCAAGTCCAACCGGACTACTACACATCGGAAATGCTCGTACAGCATTGTTTAACTACTTGTATGCGCGCCACCATGGTGGGACCTTTATCATCCGTATCGAAGATACGGACCGTAAGCGCCACGTCGAAGACGGCGAACGTTCTCAGCTGGAAAACCTTCGTTGGTTGGGCATGGACTGGGATGAAAGTCCAGAGACGCATGAAAACTACCGCCAATCAGAGCGTTTGGAACTCTATCAAAAATATATCGACCAACTCTTGGCCGAAGGGAAAGCCTACAAGTCTTACGTTACAGAAGAAGAGTTGGCAGCAGAGCGTGAACGCCAAGAAGCAGCGGGTGAAACACCTCGCTACATCAACGAATACCTCGGCATGAGCGAAGAAGAAAAAGCGGCTTACATCGCAGAACGCGAAGCGGCAGGTGTGATTCCAACGGTTCGTTTGGCAGTCAATGAGTCAGGTATCTACAAATGGCATGATATGGTCAAAGGCGATATCGAGTTTGAAGGTGGCAATATCGGTGGGGACTGGGTTATCCAAAAGAAAGATGGCTACCCAACTTACAACTTTGCCGTTGTGATCGATGACCATGATATGCAAATTTCTCACGTTATCCGTGGAGACGACCACATTGCCAACACTCCAAAACAACTTATGGTTTATGAGGCTCTTGGATGGGAAGCTCCAGAGTTCGGTCACATGACCTTGATCATCAACTCTGAAACTGGTAAGAAGTTGTCTAAACGCGATACCAACACCCTTCAATTTATCGAAGATTACCGTAAGAAAGGTTACCTTCCAGAAGCAGTCTTTAACTTTATCGCCCTTCTTGGTTGGAATCCTGGTGGGGAAGACGAAATCTTCTCTCGTGGAGAACTCATCAAGCTTTTTGATGAAAACCGCCTTAGCAAGTCTCCAGCAGCCTTCGACCAAAAGAAAATGGACTGGATGAGCAATGAGTATATCAAGAATGCGGATCTTGCGACCATCTTTGAAATGGCCAAACCATTCCTCGAAGCAGCAGGACGCTTGACAGATAAGGCTGAAAAATTGGTGGAACTCTACAAACCACAAATGAAGTCAGTGGATGAAATCGTTCCATTGACAGACCTCTTCTTCTCTGACTTCCCAGAATTGACAGAAGCTGAGCGAGAAATCATGGCTGGTGAAACGGTTCCGACTGTACTTGAAGCCTTCAAAGCGAAACTCGAAGCTATGTCAGACGATGAGTTTGTGGTAGAAAATATCTTCCCACAAATCAAAGCGGTCCAAAAAGAAACTGGTATCAAAGGAAAAAATCTCTTCATGCCAATCCGTATCGCCGTTTCAGGAGAAATGCATGGTCCTGAATTGCCAGATACCATCTACTTGCTTGGACGTAAAAAATCCATCCAACATATTGAAAAAATGTTGGAAGAAATTGCAAAATAGGAATCAGCTTTTGAAAACATGCTGTTCATTTTTAAAAAGTCATCGATTCGATGGCTTTTTTGCTGAGATAGAGCATAGATTTAGCCAAAATGATTGAAAATAGGATTCAATCATGTATAATCAAGAGAGAATAATTTTTGAGGAGAGAGGGGCATCCTTACCTTGCTGAAGAAAACATGGAATAGAGTGACGAGATTTAAATTAATAAAATCGGGGAAACATTGGATTCGAGTAGCCTGTTCGAATGCTTCTTTTTTGCGAGCTAAAAAAGGAAAAGATGTTTCCAATCATTCTAGTATGGATGCTCCAAGCTCCATAGCCTTAAAAGGCTTGATTGCTGCTGGATCCATTATGGGTGCGACGTCAATTGCGCATCCAACGGATGCTGACGAGCTAGCAGGTCCAACTTTGCAGTCAGAAGTGGATTCGGAAGTGGGTGTAGTAGGTAAGGATAGCTTGGTGTTGAGCAGTGTGGAACAGTCGTCCACGACCAGTCTGTCTACGAGCGAGTGGTCTCCATCAGAGTTACAGAGTGATTCCCTTTCTACTACATTATCTACGACGAGTTCAGCAGTGCCCTCTACTTCAATGGTGGAAACTAGCGTCCTTTCAAATGGGGATCAGGAGTCTGTAGCCGTCTCAGATCCTGCTCGGGACAAACAGCTTCAACGTATAGCTCAAGACCTTTATTTGTATATAGAGCAAGCGAAAGAATTGAAGGATGGAGAGGGACTTGTGTTGGAAGCGGAAGAAGCTCTGGAGGCTATCCGCAACCAATTAGCCAATCCAGGTCAAGAAGGAGAGGCGACGCTTCTTCAGGCTAAGTCTGTTCGGAATCGCTTGGTCAATGCTGTGTTAAGAGAACAATCAGGGAAGAGAGATCCGCGTACAGGTAGTGCCTTAGAAGTGGACAGTGCTTTTCGTGCTCCTTTTGTCATGAGTGGTCCAGCAAATAATCATCAGATCACAGCTTATAATTCAGATCCGATTCGGTTGCAGTACATTGTGAGAGAGCAGAATGGTGGGGTCATTCTCACCTATATGGGTTATGCTCCCGACAGTGAACGGGTTGAGGGTGTTCTCGTTCCCAATGCAACCTTGAAATCACCTTTTGCTCCCATGTTGATCGAAGGGAAAGTCGGAGGCACAGAGGTTGTCGAACCCGGGAAGACGTATACGATAACCGTTCGTTTTACCAATGCTAGAAATCAGTTTCTCGATCGTTCTTTCCGCATTAAGGTCTTGCCTCAAAATGATGGCATTCGGAACCCAATTGCTCCAGTGACTTCTAATACTCAGGTGACTGATTTGACCAATCTGACTGAGTCTGAAAAAGCGCAGGTTTGGGAAAAGTTCAAAGCGGCAAATCCACGTTTGCTAGCGTCTAAAGACTTTAAGAGCTATTCAGTCTCTGCAACTGGAGAAATTACAGTTGTCTTCAAGGATTTGACGTCTAATACTGTGAAGGTACCTTTGACAGAGGATCCTCGCACGCAGTCGCTCTCAGTGAGTTATTCCCAGAGCGTATCTGAAGCGCAAAGTACTTCTCAAATGCGGTCACAATCGACCAAGTTATCAGAGTCTCTGTCTGAGAGCTATTCAGAATCGGAGAGTGCATCAACCTCACTCGCTGTTTCTCAAAGCATCTCGCTCTCTACAAGTCTCTCGGTATCAACAGCAGCATCTCAATCTTTGAGTGTTCTAGAATCAGAGAGCCTTTCGGAATCTGCTTCGGTTTCTGTTAGTGAGTCTAAATCAGTCAGTGAGGAGGTATCGGAGAGTCAGTCTGCATCAGTCAGCGAGTCGGAGTCATTAAGAATCTCTAAGTCGATCAGTCAGTCTACTTCAGAAAGTACCTCCGAGTCGGTTTCAGGATCGTTGAGTACTTCGGTTTCTGCAAGCGAGTCTGTTTCGAGGTCTCAATCCGAGTCGCTTAGTCAGTCAGTATCGGCAAGTGTTTCAGAGTCGGTTTCGGAATCGTTGAGTACCTCTGTATCCGCCAGTGATTCTCTTTCGACTTCTAAGTCAGAGTCGCTCAGTCAGTCTGCATCTGAGAGCTTGTCAGAGAGTGTCTCAGGATCGTTAAGCACAGCGGTTTCGGAATCGTTGAGTACCTCGGTTTCCGCGAGTGAATCCGTTTCGACCTCTGAATCCGATTCGCTTAGTCAGTCTATATCGGCAAGTGTTTCAGAGTCGGTTTCAGAATCGTTGAGTATCTCGGTTTCGATAAGTGAGTCGGTTTCGACCTCTGAGTCCGATTCGCTTAGTCAGTCTACATCGGCAAGTATCTCAGAGTCGGTTTCAGAATCTTTAAGTACCTCAGTTTCGATAAGTGAATCCATTTTGACTTCTGAGTCCGAGTCGTTAAGTCAGTCAGTATCGGTAAGTATCTCCGAGTCTGTTTCAGAATCGTTGAACACTTCGGTATCCGCCAGTGAATCTCTTTCGACTTCTAAGTCCGATTCGCTTAGTCAGTCTATATCGGCAAGTGACTCAGGATCGGTTTCAGAATCGTTGAGTGCTTCGGTTTCTGCAAGTGAATCTGTTTTGACTTCTCAATCCGAGTCGTTAAGTCAGTCTGCATCAGAGAGCCTGTCAGAGAGTGTCTCAGGATCGTTAAGCACTTCGGTATCAAAAAGTGATTCTGTTTCTACCTCTGAGTCCGAGTCGTTAAGTCAGTCTACATCAGCAAGTGTTTCGGAATCCGTTTCAGAATTCTTGAGTACCTCAGTTTCGATAAGTGATTCCGTTTCGACCTCTGAATCAGAGTCCGCTCGTCAGTCTGCATCAGAAAGTGTTTCTGAGTCAGTTTCAGAATCGTTGAGCGCTTCAGTATCCGCCAATGAGTCCATTTCGATCTCCGAGTCATTTAGTCAGTCTACCTCAGAAAGCATTTCAGAATCAGTCTTCGAATCGTTTAGTGCTTCGGTTTCTGCAAGTGAATCTGTTTTGACCTCGGAATCCGAGTCGATTAGCCAGTCAGCATCGGCAAGTGTTTCAGAGTCAGTTTCAGAATCGTTGAGCACCTCGGTTTCCACAAGTGCTTCCGTTTCGACCTCTGAATCCGATTCGCTTAGTCAGTCTATATCGGCAAGTGTTTCAGAGTCAGTTTCTGACTCCTTGAGTACCTTAGTTTCTGTAAGTGAGTCACTTTCGACTTCTAAGTCCGAGTTGCTCAGTCAGTCGACTTCGGAAAGTAGCTCAGAATCAGTCTTCGAATCATTAAGCACCTCTGAATACGCCAGTGAATCTCTTTCGATCTCTGAATCTAAGTCGCTCAATCAGTCGGTATCGGCAAGTGTCACCGAGTCTGTTTCAGAATCGTTGAGTACATCCGTTTCCACAAGTGATTTTCTTTCGACTTCAGAGTCGGTTGTCGAAAGTCAATCAGCATCTGAGAGCCTGTTAGATAGCGTCTCAGAGTCTTTGAGTACCTCAGTTTCCGCAAGTGAGTCCGTTTCTACCACTGAATCTGAGTCGTTCAGTCAGTCAGTATCGGTAAGTGTTTCAGAGTCAGTTTCAGAATCTTTGAGTACTACATTCTCAGCAAATGACTCAGCCTCGACTTCTGAGTTGGAATCAGAATCCGTCTCTTTGAGTATCTCGGATTCTACAAGAGAATCAGTCTCAGCTTCCCAATCGCTTTCAACTAGCCAGTTGACCTCAGAAACCGAGTCCGTCTCCGAATTAATGAGTGCCTCAATTTCCGCAAGTGAATCTATGTCAACTTCTCAATCCGAGTCGGTAAGGGATTCAGCTTCTATCTCGAGTTCTTTGAGTCAATCTGCTCCAACAAGCGAGTCTGTCTCGACACCGGAGTCTAGGTCTGAGAGTCAGTCTGATTCAGTCAGTCTAACCGAGTCGTCATCGGGATCCCTGAGCGGTTCAATCTCAACAAGTGAAACCCTCTCAGAGTCCTCATTTGACTCGCAAAGTCACTCAGAATCAATCAGTCATTCTCAGTCTCTTTCAAGGCTGGATTCAACAAGCGAAGTTCGATCTGAGAGTGTTTCAGGATTACTCATCCAGTCCTTATCCAACAAAGAAAGCTCATCGGAAGAAGTTCTTCCGGCAACTGGGGAGAAGAAAACTACAGCATCAACCTTATTTGTTCCTCTTGCATCTTTCGTTGGGCTAGCTCTATTGGGGCGCCGTAAAAAAGAAGAGGAAGAATAATCCTGTATCGCTATGTGAAAACAGCCACCTAGTATTTTGAGTGTCTACAAAAGAATCTCTTTTTGAGGTTCTTTTTTTCTGTTTTACCCTATTAGATTTCGCTGATTTTATCAAAAAATAATGAAAATGCTTTCGAGGAGGAAATTTTTTGAAAATTGAATTGTTATTTACCTCAAATTACTTGAATATGTATAGTAATGATGTATAATATTTAATGACTATAATGTTGAGGGGATATTCATGTTTTTTAAACGTTTGAATGGAAAAGTTAGGGAGATGGATCGAACGACTCGTTTCAAGTTAATCAAGTCTGGGAAGCACTGGGTTCGTTCAGAAAATTCTACCTTAGGTTTATTTAAAATTGTTCGTGGAGAAGTAGAAACAAGAGTTGTAACGAAGTCAGATAAGGAGCGGGATGGGATCCGTTCTACAAGTCAATTTGTACTGAAAGGCTTATTGGCGACGGGAGCAGCTGCTGGTGCTACCTCCATTATCAACACGGCTTTTGCGGATGAAGCAGGAACTGATGTGGTGACAACTTCTGAATTACAGAAAGAGACCTTAGCAGAGGCCAATAGCTTAGTGATTGGATCTGTTTCTGATGCCAGATCAATGTCAGAAGAAAGTTTCGAATCGACAAGTGCTTCAGTCTCTTTAAGCGAGCACGGTTCTGAGAGCCTTACTGTGGCTCTGAGCGAATCTGCTTCAGAAGCTACGACGACATCAGAGTCAAGCGTGGAAACGACCGAAAGGGTTCTAGGTGCAACGGATAAGGTTGGTCTAGAACAGAATCTGTCAGAAGCGACCTTGTTGACCCAAATGGCCGAAAACTATGCCTCAAACCTTACAAATGCGGATCAAAAAGCAGCTCTTTCAGCTGCTATCGCTAAGGTGCAAACCGACTTGTCAACCAGTACTCAGTTGCTTCATGAAAATGTTGCGACGCAAGCATATGTGGAGCAGCGTCAACGGTTAAATGAGTCTGTTGATGAAATGATGCTTGCTCTGAAAGCATCAGGTTTTGTGGGGAATAGCAGTGTAAACGGCAAACCTGCCATTGCAGCTCAGTTGGCACCGATTTATGAAACCGTAACGGACTCTGAAGAGTTATCAGAAATTACTCCTGATTTGGAAGACCGAAACGGAGCTAATATCGAAGATGCTGCTTTGAAATTTGCAGGAGTAGAAAAGGACCCGCATTTAGATAAATCTGTAACACATCTTGATCCTGAGAGTCTCAAATCTCTTTCTGAAAATCATGATGTGACGCGCTATACCTTTGCTATTTGGGATTTCGTTAATCGAGTGAAGCCGGATCCTCTGGATTATTATGCAACCTTGTCCGTCGATCGTAGCTCGATTGGTTCAACTACTCCTAAAGGTGTTGACGTATACTTCCGCTTGGTTAAAAAGTCTAGTGGTACGGAGGTTTATGCTCAAACAGTTAAAGCAAATAGTGTAGTTGAATTTGATTTACCAAAGGAATTAGTTGGTTCAGATACAAACCGCCAATACAGGGTCTTTTACTCAATTTATGATGATGGGAAACCTGGAGTTATACGGATGCAAAGTGTAAGTTACCAGACTCCTAAATTTATGATTCAACAGCTTTATGATGTGCTAGAACCTAAAAATGTAGGTCTTTATGCACCATCGACAGTAGCATCCATTGTTCCATCACGAAGTGCTGAACATGTCACCTATTATAAGCTCATTGACGACAAAGGACAATTCTCGCGAGGAGCTTATGTTCCAACTGGCAGGGAAACTGTTTTGGCCTCTTATGCCCAGGTTGGTATTGAAGGTCAGGAGTACACAGCTTCAGCTGCTCGACAATTGAATGGTTTTGTTCAAGTTCCACTAGTAGACTATCATCAGAATAAAATGTCTGGCGTCTTTGATCTTAGGAAGGTTGGAGAACAGAATGTAGATACTTATTGGGGAGGGGCAAGAGACCATTATATTAAACTTGTCCGTGAAGTGACGAGTCCAAATGGCGATTTCACCTTAAAATACTATGTCTTGGATCCTTCCAAACAGAGAAATTACCGGAAAGGTGATAACGGTACAGTATTTGACCTTGCAAATTATACCTTAGTCTACGAAAAGGCCTTTAGAAATGATCATTGGAATGAAACCTTTGAAAATCTTGAGACGCGAGAGGTAAAAAGCAAGAAAGAGGATTATTCTCTTACAGTCACTCCCGATTTTTCAGATGGAAAAAACTTTAAGTTAAAAATCTCAGGTTGGTTCTCCTTGACAGAGAAGGTGAGCTATACGGATGAAAAAACGGGTAAGGAATATTCTTTCCGTAAACCATATACTTCCGCCCCAGAAAAGCAAGCACAGCTTAGTGGTGGCCATATTGTGGGTGACGATGCATCCCTTCAAGGTGCTGACGGATTTTCTAAGTTTTATCATACGGTTTCGACCAGGGTTAGCTACTGGCCATTGAAGAGTGTGAATTACTATTACCGAAGAATGACTCCTTCTGAATTGAGTTCTCAATCATTCATTTATTCAGCTTCTCATTCGATGTCAACACAGGATAGTCTTTCATACTCAGAAAGCAACTCACAGGTAGTTGCTTCAGAGTCTCAATCTCTGTCTGTAGCTGTTTCTCTGTGGGATAGTCAATCAACGTCCTTATCTGAGTCGGTGTCAAGTAGTGACTCGGTATCAGATAGTTTTTCTATTTCACAGGAACTCGAATCTCAATCGTTATCTTCTTCTCAGTCTAATTTGCAGAATGATTCGGAGGTCTCAGCTTCAGTATCGGTAAGTAGCTCTCTATCTGCTTCAGAGAAGTTAGCTTCTGAGTCAGTGAGTAGCTCCTTGTCTGTATCGGAGTCGATTTCTTCCGCTTCGACAAGCGCATCGTTATCAGCATCAGAAGTATCTGTTTCGGCTTCAGCAAGCAACTCTTTATCTGCTTCAGAGAAGTCGTCTTCTGAATCCTTGAGCGGCTCCTTGTCTGTATCAGAGTCGATTGTTTCTACTTCAGCAAGTAGCTCGTTGTCTGCTTCAGAGGCGTCTGCTTCAGAATCAGCAAGCGCATCGCTATCAGCCTCAGAGGTATCCGTTTCGGCCTCAGCAAGCAGTTCATTGTCAGTCTCAGAGGTGTCTGCTTCAGCATCATTAAGTAGTTCTTTATCAGCTTCTGAGAAGTCAGCATCCGAATCCTTAAGTGGTTCCTTGTCAGTCTCAGAGTTGATTTCTTCCGCTTCGACAAGCGTATCGTTATCAGTATCAGAGAAATCAGCATCCGAATCCTTAAGTGGTTCCTTGTCTGTATCAGAGTCGGTTGTTTCTACTTCAGCAAGTAGCTCGTTGTCAGCTTCAGAGAAATCCGTGTCTGAATCCTTAAGTGGTTCCCTGTCTGTATCAGAGTCGATTTCTTCCGCTTCGACAAGTGCATCGTTATCAGCCTCAGAGGTATCCGTTTCGGCTTCAGCAAGCAGTTCTTTATCTGCTTCAGAGAAGTCAGCATCCAAATCATTAAGTGGTTCCTTGTCTGTATCAGAGTCAATTGCATCAACGTCAGCAAGTACTTCAGAATCTGTAGCTCGTATGAAATCTTCTGAACTTCAATCCGCTTCAGTATCTGAGTTGATTTCGGAATCAACTAGCGTGTCAACTTCATCATCGATAAGTGCTTCAGAAGCAAGTACGTCGATTTCGGCAAGTGTATCAGAATCAGTCTTAACTTCTGAATCAGTTTCAAGTAGCGCATCAGAATCTGTCTTGAGTTCCGAGTCCGTTTCAGTAAGTAGATCTGAATCAATCTCAAGTAAACAAGCATCTAAGTTAGCGTCTTCTTCGGTCTCTGAGTCAGTTTCAATGAGTGCTTCAAAAACTAGTGCGTCAGTTTCAGCAAGCGCGTCAGAATCAGTCTTGAATTCAACATCCGTTTCAACAAGTGCATCTGAGTCAATCTCAAGCAAGCTAGCATCTGAGTTGGCATCGGCTTCAACCTCAGCCTCAGCCTCTGAGTCAGTTTCAACTAGCACTTCAGAATCTGTAGCTCGTATGGAATCTTCTGAACTTCAATCTGTCTCAGTGTCTGAGTTGACTTCGAAATCAACAAGCGTTTCAGCTTCGGCTTTGACAAGTGTGTCAGAAGCAAGAGCATCGGTTTCAGCCAGCGTATCAGAATCAGTCTTGAATTCAGCGTCTGTTTCAAACAGTGTCTCTGATTCGACCTCACGCACGCAAGTTTCTGAGTTGGCGTCTGCTTCAACATCAGAGTCAGTCTCAACTAGCACATCAGAATCTGAAGCTCAAATGGAATCTTCTGAGCTTCAGTCTACATCTGTATCTGAGTTGAGTTCGGAATCCGTTTCGGCTTCGGCAAGCGCATCAGAATCTGCTTCAAACAAACAAGCCTCTGAATTGGCTTCGGCCTCTGAGTCAGTTTCAGCCAGCGCATCCGAATCAGTCTTGAATTCCGAGTCTGTTTCAATCCGTGCATCTGAATCTGCTTCTCGCAAGCAAGCCTCTGAGTTAGAGTCAACATCAACATCTGATTCAGTGTCAACTAGTGAGTCTGTATCAGTAAGTAGTTCAGAGTCTGTTTTGAATTCTGAATCTGTTTCAGCAAGCACATCAGAATCTGAAGCTCAAATGGAATCTTCTGAGCTTCAATCTGCCTCAGTGTCTGAGTTGACTTCGAAATCAACAAGCGTGTCAACTTCAGCATCTACAAGTGTGTCAGAATCAAGTGCATTGGTTTCAGCCAGCGTATCCGAATCGGAATTGAATTCAGCGTCTGTTTCAGAAAGTGCATCAGAATCTACTTCAAACAAACAATCTTCTGAACTTCAATCTGCCTCAGTGTCTGAGTTGACTTCAGCATCCGTTTCCGCGTCAGCAAGAGCTTCAGAATCAGTCTTGAATTCCGAGTCTGTTTCAATCAGTGTATCTGAATCTGCTTCTCGCAAGCAAGCCTCTGAGTTAGAGTCAACATCAACATCTGATTCAGTGTCAACTAGTGAGTCGGTATCAGTAAGTAGTTCAGAGTCTGTTTTGAATTCTGTATCTGTTTCAATCAGTGTATCTGAGTCTGATTCAAGCAAGCAAGCCTCTGAGTTAGAGTCAACATCAACATCTGATTCAGTGTTAACTAGTGAGTCGGTATCAGTAAGTAGTTCAAAATCAGTCTTGAATTCTGCATCTGTTTCAGCAAGCCCATCCGAATCTGCTTCAAACAAACAAACCTCTGAATTGGCTTCAGCATCGCATCAAACGAGTGCTTCTGATCAGTCTTCGACTTCTACAGATAGATCGACTTCGTCTACTCATTCTATGTCACAGGCATCAAATTGGTCATCCGCTTCTGCCGTGGCTTCAAATGCAGTAAACGAATCTACAGTGGTGTACGGGTCTGCTTCGGCGAGTCTTCAGGAGCCAGCGAGCACACTTGTTTCATTAAAAGCAAGCCAGCTCTCCTCAGAATCGACTTCTCTTTCAACGAGTCGTTCTACCTCTAGCTCGGCAAGCCAATCCCATTCACAAAGTCAAGTGACTCCTCAGATGAGCTCCTCTGGCGAGAAATCGGCTGCTTCTGTCTCTGAAGCAAAATCGACGTCGGACTCTCTAGGAGTGACGTCACGTGAGCTGTTTATCACGCTTGTAGTAGCTTTCTTTGCAGGCTTGGCCTCATTTTTCCATCGTAAAAAGTAAATACAATCATCTTTCTTAAATTGAAAATTTGCTTCTTTCGATTCTTCTGATATACCGGCAGATCCATGGGAGGATTTGTCGGTTTTCTTTGAGAATGTCGGGTGAAAAGCCTAGTGAAATATGGTATAATGAATGAAGAAAAGCTAGATGAATAGTGGTTCTTCAGATCATCTTCTGAAGAACTTTTTTTCTCTTATAGATCAGAGATCGTTTAGGTGAAATGGTCAAATTTGATGAGAGGACTTAGTTAGGATAAGCATTCGAAAGAAGGGGGAGTAGAGGAGTAGGATATGATGAAACAATCTGGAGTTAGGAATCGATTATTTTGGACGATCCTATTCGTTTTTGTTTATGTTTTAGGAAGTAAAATCACTTTACCCTTTGTAGACCTAGCAAAGGTATTAAATGTGAATGAAAGTGCTGCAAGGGGTCTGGAGTTGACGAGTGCTATCATGGGTGGGAACCTTCGTGGCATGTCCATCTTCGCTCTTGGGCTTTCGCCCTGGATGTCTTCCATGATTTTGTGGCGGTTGTTTACGGTATCTAAACGTCATAACCTGGAGAGGACCAGTTCGGACCTTGTTGAGCGACGAAAGATGTACCTGGCACTTGCTCTGGCTCTTGTTCAATCTCTGGGCATCTCTCTTTATCTCCCCTTACAAACAGATCTGAGCCCCCTTCTAGTTGTCTCGCTCAATGCCTTGATAATGATTGCAGGAACCTTTTTCTTGGTCTGGTTAGCTGATTTAAATACGGCCCTAGGCTTGGGGAATTCTATTGTCATCATGATGTCGGGGATGCTCCTGTACTTGCCAGAGGATGTCTTTGGAACCTTGTCAAAGAGTGGGGGTTCAGCATACAGCCTCCTGTTTCTAGTGCCTCTCTTGTTAGGATTTATTTTCATGGTCGTATGCATCGAGTATGCTCGCTATCGGATCCCTGTGAATAAGCTGGGGATTCATAATAGTTTGAAACCCCACACCTTTTTAGAGGTCAAGCTCAATCCAGCTGGGGGGATGCCCTTTATGTATGCCATGACCTTGGTTTCTATCCCGCAGTATATCTTTTTGCTAGTCCAAGCCATCAATCCCCGTGCGTCATGGGCTGCCAGTATCGCAAAGGTGTTGGTAATAGGAGCGCCAGCGTGGATCCTGCTCTATGGTCTGATGATAGCAATTTTGTCCTTTGCTTTTGCCTTTGTGACGGTCAATGGGGAAGAAATTGCGGACAAGATGATGAAAAACTCAGAGTATATTGATTTCGTTTATCCTGGCGAAGAGACACGTCGGTACATCAATCGAATTGTCTTTCGCTTAACGGTCTTTGGGACACTTTATTTAATTCTGT
This sequence comes from Streptococcus sp. 343_SSPC, assembly GCF_001072385.1. Taxonomy (NCBI): domain Bacteria; kingdom Bacillati; phylum Bacillota; class Bacilli; order Lactobacillales; family Streptococcaceae; genus Streptococcus; species Streptococcus sp. 343_SSPC. Next base: position 22,183 of record NZ_JVKU01000014.1, read on the forward strand.
TTACAGCATTGCCTTTCCTTCTTCTGCTCTGGGATAGAGGACTTTTGCGTTTGGCCATGATTCCAGGGAGTTTTCTCATGTTTGTGGGGATGATGTCGACCATCCGAGAGGAAGTTCGAGCCCTTCGCGTGAACCAAGGCTATACAAGATTGTTTTAGGAGTTGTTATGTATTACTTTATACCAGCCTGGTATGGCAGTGAGCGGATTTGGCACAGTAGGATGACGCCTTGGTATTGGACGCAAGCTACGATTGAATTTGATGAGACTATTCACCAGCTTCGGGTCTTCCAGGAAGCGGGAGTGGAGCGGAAATTAGTGATTCCGCACTATTGCCCGCAATTGCGTTACGACCTCCATCGGCAAGATTTGTTAGAAACAGACTATCTGTCGATTTTTGATCACATTCAGGGGATTTCCCCTCATCAAGAGATGCTCCCGATTCAGGTCGAGGATTTGGAATGGCCTGCTCACACAAGCTTTACTTATACGCCTTTTCAAATAGTGGCGTTCTGTCGCGGTCAGGAGATTGCTAGTATCGATCTGGGGGTAGACGGGAATATCCTCTCAGTGAGACGGGTAAAGGATAAGGAAACGGTTTATGTGCAGTATCTGGATGACCGAGGCTTTATTTCCAGTCTTATTTACTACAAAGAGGGACGTCCCTATTTCCAAGACTATCTAACCCCCGAAGGTGACTGGGTCTTGAGAGAGTTGTTGACAGATGCTAGCCACATGGTCTTGATCAATGAAGCTTTTCAGAAGCAGTTCAAACGAGAAACCTATCCGGACATGGGAGAAGTGGTTGCTGAAAAAATGAAAGCCAACCTAGGAGACCTGGTTCCGGATCAAGATCGTCTGGTGATCGCGGCCCATCCAGCCAATCTACCCTTTGTCCAACAAGTGGGACTAGGTGTTTCAAAGGTTCTTTCTTTTTATGGGCAACGCCAGCCGTTATCTCAAGAAGATTCGTCGCTTCATTTTTCTTTAAAAGAGGTTAACTTGGTGATAACAGATAGTGAAAAAACGAAACAGGACTTGCTTGGTCTTGCTCCAAGTCTTGCTTCTAAGATCCATCGCCTGACGTCCTTTGATTCACGGCTGAGATTGGGAAGCAGTCAGGAGAAGAAAGAGTCGAAAATCTTTTTCCACCTGGATGAAAAGGACCTCCCCTCTCAATCCGTTTTACAGAAAATGTTTGAAATCTTAGCGAAAAATCCCTTATTTGAGGTCGTTTTCTCGATTTACAATGCTTCTGATGAAGCCGTAGCGGCACTAGATCATCAGTTAGAAGACTTGGCTAGCAAGATGGGGATAGCTTCTCTAGGCGTTCAGGTTGATTCTCGAGAACTGGGAGAAAACCACCTCCTCGAAGATGCCTCTCTCTTTGAAAAGAAGCTAGATCGTTATAAGGTTCGAAATTTCTTTAACGAGAATGATATCATCAAAGAATTAGAACAGACTCGCTTAATAGTAGACGTAAGTGAGGAACCCGATCTGTATACACAAATTGCAGGCATTTCGGCAGGAATTCCTCAGATCAATCGTACCCATACGGAGTATGTAGATCATTTAAAAAATGGATATGTCTTGGGTGAGATGGAGGAAGAGCTAGAAAAAGCGATAGACTATTTCCTTAGAGATCTGAAACCGTGGAATGAAGCGCTGATTTATTCTGTCGAAAAGATCCAAGAATACACAGGCCAGCGCTTGATCGCCAAATGGGAAGGATGGATGAAAGACTAGGATGGACAGGAAGTTGGAAACAGGCCATATTCTTCAAATTGGACCTACAAATTGGCAGGAAGAAGTGACAATTCCAGAAGGTCTGAACTGGCATTATTTTTCTATCCAACCCCCTCTACAGATAGAGGACTATATGACAGAGCAAGGTATCAAGCAGTTTCAGGCCTTGGTGCTGGATCATCCTGAGAGGTTATTGAGCTTCAAAGAGGAGCTGGGTCTCTTTCAGCCCTACACTGTATTTTATGATGAAGTATATGATCAAGAGTCATTTACAGAAGAATTGGATTATTTGATGCAACTGGTTCAGGCTAAGGCTTGGGATTTTTCCGATAAGGCTCCCTTTCTCTATCAACTCCATCGTTTCCTTTATGACGGCCAGTATGGGGATGCCTTTAGTGTCAGAGAGTTACGAGTTAGAGCTGACTTTGCAGGCAGTCAAACGGTCAGAGGGAAACACTTTTTGGAGTTAGAGGGTTCATATGGAGAAGAATATACCCCCATCGCCCAGTGGATCAACACCTATTCGTATGATGGGGTCATTCCTACGGATCTATGGCTAGAGTACGAGAAAACGCCGGACTGCCAGATCCAGTTGCGGGTCCAATTTTTCCAGAGTGGGACCTTGGGATCTTTAGCGAAGGAGCTTGTCTATTCAGAAGCAGACTTGGAAAGGCCGGTTCTGATTGATGAGCCTGATCGTTATTACCTATCCTTTTCACTAGAAGCGAAGGGCCAAGGGCGACTCATGATCGGTGCTTTGCACAAGCGCTTCTCTCATGGTCCTTTTGGAGAAATTGCTCTTGGTTCACAGACTCTCAGAGACAGCAAGCGTCAGGAAATTTTTGCTTATTTCCATCCAGGAGACCTGAAGCCACCACTGAATGTCTATTTCTCCGGTTATCGTCCTGCAGAGGGCTTTGAAGGCTTTGCCATGATGAAAAATATGGGAGCGCCCTTTATTCTCTTTTCGGATCCACGTCTAGAGGGGGGATGCTTCTATCTAGGCTCTCCAGAGTTGGAAAAGAAGATTCAGGATTTTATCGATCACCATCTTCAATCCTTAGGATTTGGTCCCAAAGAATTGAACTTTTCAGGTCTATCGATGGGCACTTATGGAGCTCTCTACTATGGAGCCTCTTACTCACCTCATGCGATCTTGGTTGGGAAACCGATTGTCAACCTTGGGGATGTAGCTGCCAATCTGAAGTTTAAACGGCCAGATGAATTTGGAACCTCGCTCGATATGATGCAATTGCTTCTTGGTCGAGTGTCAAGTGAAGGGATAGAGGCCTTGAACAAGCGTTTTTGGGATCGATTCCATCAGGCAGAGTTAAAGGATACCCTCTTAGCCTTGGCTTATATGAGGGACGATGACTACGACCAGAAGGCTTATTCGGATATTTTAGAAGCTCTTTATCACCAGCCTATTCGGATCATTAGTTCAAGTCGCCCGGGTCGCCACAATGATGCAACGGAGTCTATCATCGAGTGGTTCTTGACCCAATACAAAGAAATCATGGAAAGAGATTTTGGAAGAAGTGGATGATTAGGATGAGAAAGCAAAAAGATCGTCACCTTTATTGGGGGCCGATCTCTTCAGTTGATTATTTATGGGGGTCTGTGATAGAAAGATTAGCAGAAGATCAGATTCGATTTACGAATCCTTTGATGCCTTCTGGTCAAGTCTTAAAAAGTTGGAAATCCCTCACAAGCTATGGGGAGGATCGGATGCCACCCAGTCTGCCACTTTTACAGAGAGGCCGGACCTATGTAGTTGAAGTTCAGATGACTTCTAGGCCTGCTCATACGGTTATGCTAGAAGTTGTTTGCCAGGATCGTTTTGGTAAGATAGTGGACCGGCAGGTCAGTACAGAAGGGCAAGTTAAGTTGGTATATCCAGAGCAAGCTTATTCTTACCAAGTGCGTCTCCTCAGTGCAGGGATGCAAGAGTTTACCTTTCGCTATTTCACAATTTCACCGATTTCGTCTGAATAATGAGGTATTCTGATATAGATCAAGCAGATGGATAGTAAATGAGGACCCAGTGGATTCTATAAAATTGAAAAAAATAAAAAAGATCTTAAATGAGGTGAATAGCTGGAAAGATCGGATGTCCCAGTTGACAGACCAGCAGTTACAAGAAAAGACAGAGGAATTCCGCCGTCGTTTCCGACAAGGAGAGTCACTAGACGATTTGCTAGCAGAAGCTTATGCAGTCGTGAGAGAAGTCTCTCAGAGAGTCTTGGGGATGTTTCCTTACGATGTTCAAGTCATGGGAGCGATCGTCCTCCACCAAGGAAATATTGCAGAGATGGAAACCGGGGAAGGAAAGACCCTAACGGCAACCATGCCCGCCTACCTGAATGCAATAGAAGGGAAGGGGGTTATGGTGATTACCCCCAATACTTACCTGGCAACTCGTGATGCGGAAGAAATGGGTAAGATTTATCGTTTTCTAGGTTTGACAGTCGGAGTTCCACTTCAAGATACTGAGGGCGAACTCTCCCCAGCTAAGAAGCGGTCGCTCTATCAATCTGACATTGTTTATACCACCAATAGCAGCTTGGGCTTTGATTATCTTTCAGAAAATTTAACCGCCTCACTTGATGGCCAATTCCTGGCAAATTTGAACTATGCGATTGTAGATGAAATCGATTCTATCTTATTGGATAGTGCTCAGACACCCTTAGTGATTTCGGGCTCTCCTCGTGTGCAGTCCAATCTATATGGGATTGTAGACACCTTGATCCGAACCTTCAAAGAAGGAGAAGAATACAAGGCTGATGGGGACAAGAAACAGGTGTGGTTGACCCCAAAAGGTGTAAAAGCAGCCGAGGCTTTTCTATCCCTGCAGCATTTGTATGATCCTGAGCACCGTGATCTTGTCCGCCATATTAGTCTGGCTTTACAAGCACATCAACACTATAAAAGGGACAAGGACTATGTCGTCCGTTCGAATAAAAAAGGAGAACAGGAGCTTGTCCTTTTGGATCAAGCAACGGGGCGTCTTATGGAATTGACTCGTCTTCAAGGGGGACTTCATCAGGCTCTTGAAGCTAAGGAAGGACTTTCCTTGACACCAGAGACACGGGCCATGGCTTCGATTACTTACCAAAATTTATTCAAGATGTTTCAAAAACTTGGCGGTATGACGGGAACCGGGAAGGTTGCAGAAGCTGAATTTTTGGAGACCTATGCCATGTCAGTGATTCAGATCCCAACCAATCGAAAACGGATTAGGCAGGATCTTCCAGATGAGATATACCAGACCTTGCCAGAAAAAGTCTATGCTTCTATGGCCTACATCAAAGAAGTATATGCAAAGGGAAACCCGATTTTGATCTTTGCCGGTTCAGTTGAGATGTCTGTCTTGTATTCAAACCTTCTCCTTCGTGAAGGAATTCCCCATAATCTGTTGAATGCCAATAAGGCTTCTCGTGAAGCGCAGATTATTGCTGAATCTGGTCAAAAAGGTGCAGTGACCGTTGCGACCTCGATGGCAGGTCGGGGGACAGATATCAAATTAGGGCAGGGTGTAGCTGCCTTAGGTGGCTTGCTTGTCGTCGGGACGGAGCGGATGATGAATCGCCGGATAGATCTCCAGATTCGAGGACGATCAGGACGTCAAGGAGATCCTGGAAAAACCAAGTTTTTTGTCTCTCTGGAGGATGATTTAATCAAACACTGGGGGCCAAACTGGATCCAAGATAGGTATCAAGATTACGACGTAGAGGATCGACTTCGAAAAGCCAAACCTCTAACCCGGAGGAAATACCAACGCATCGTCGCTCAAGCTCAGGATGCGAGTGAAAGTGCTGCGCAAGCTAGTCGTCGCTTGACCTTGGAGTTCGCAGAGAGTATGAACATTCAACGCGATTTGGTTTATAAGGAACGGGATCGGTTGATCAGGCTGGACAGACGTTTGGATGGACTGATCGAGAAAATTGCTCGGGAAGTGTTTGCCCAAGTGGCTAAAAATAAGAAGTATCAAGACCCGATTGCCTTCTATCACTATATTTTAGATCATATCAGTTATCAGGTTAATCCTGCTCAGATTCATCAAGCCTTTCCTTCCAAGCAGGCAAAAGAGGATTTCCTCTGGGAGCTAGCCCGCTCGGAGTTGCTTGCTAAATATCAAAGGCTGGAATCCGATGAGGTAATTGCTCAGTTTCAACGGATGGTGCTCTTAAAAGCTATTGATGAAAATTGGGTGGAACAAGTGGATTATTTGCAACAATTACGTGTGGCCTTGTCTGGTCAATACGCCAGTCAAAAGAATCCACTGGTAGAATTTTACCAAGAAGCCTCTTTATCTTTTGATCGGATGAAGGCTTTGGCAAAAGAGCAGATGGTTCGCAATCTCTTACTCAGTCGAGTAGAAATCAATACAAAAGGGGAAATTGTCCTGTATTTCCCATAAAAGAGGATTTATGACAGTATACAATATCAATCTTGGGATTGGATGGGCCAGTAGTGGCGTCGAGTATGCACAAGCCTATCGGGCCAAGTTGCTAAGACAGATCCAAGAACCTGCAAAATTTATTTTTATGGATATGATATTAGCAGACAATATTCAACACCTAACAGAGAATATTGGATTTAAAGACCATGAAATCATATGGTTCTACACCCATTTTACGGATATCAAAATTGCGCCAACCACTTATACGGTGGATCAAGTCCTGGCTGGGTTCGCTGGGAAGCCAACGCGAGAAGAGACCACGGGGAAGGTGAAGCGCTATTTCTATGAAGACCAAGACAGTTTTTTGACCTGCTATCTTCGGGACGAAAAGAGTCCTTATGTAGAGCGCTGTGAGTATGTTTCCAGAGGGATTCTAGTCAGAAAAGACTATTTTTCCTATACTCGCTACTCTACAGAGTACTTTATCCCCAAAAATAATCAAGCCAACTTGATTGAACGACGTTTCTACAATGAAGATGGAAGTGTGGCCTATCGGATGCAGTTGGCAGATGGTCAGGAGATTTACCGTTTTCCAGATCGTTATCTCTTCGGTCGGCAGGAATTGATTCGCTACTTTATGCAAAGTCTCAACTTGACCAAACAAGATCTGGTGATTTTGGATCGGGAGACTGACATCGGCCAACCTATTTTTGAAGAGGCCCAAAAAGCTCGTCTAGGAGTCGTGGTCCATGCGGAGCACTATAGTGTCAATCATACCGATGATCAATATATTTTGTGGAACAATTATTACGATTACCAATTTACTAATGCGGACAAGGTGGACTTCTTTATTGTCGCAACCGATCGCCAAAAGGAAGTTTTATCAGCGCAGTTCGCCAAATATACCCCCCATGCTCCTGTTATTTACACCATTCCGGTAGGAAGTCTCGCCAGTCTACCGCAAAACGACTCTCGTAAACCTTTTTCTCTGATGACTGCTTCGCGTCTGGCGACAGAAAAACACATCGACTGGTTAGTTCGAGCAGTTGTCGAAGCAAAAAAAGAGCTACCGTCCCTTTCTTTTGATATTTATGGAAAAGGCGGAGAGGAAGGTAAGTTGCAATCACTGATTGAAGAGTTAGGAGCGACGGACTATATCCAGCTCAAAGGCCATAGGGACTTGACCGATATTTACAAAGATTATGAAGTCTACCTTTCGGCTTCTACCAGTGAAGGCTTTGGCCTGACCTTGATGGAGGCGATTGGTTCTGGTCTTCCGATCATTGGCTTTGATGTGCCTTATGGCAATCAGAACTTTGTTAGAGATGGGGAAAATGGCTACCTGCTTCCGACTGAACCAGACCAGGTTGTGGACAGGATAGCGAGGTCCTTTGCTGAAATGATCTGCTTGCTATACCAGAGCCAAAAGATGCCATCCATGCGTCAAGCATCTTATGCGCGTGCAGAAGATTTTCTAACCAGTAAGGTTGAAAAAGCTTGGTCTCAATTGATTGAGGAGGTGACCCATGCTGAACGTATTTGATCGGTTTTCGCGTGAAAGCCAAGATCTGCTCTATTCTTTACAAAGAGCAGGTTACACGCATCCAACGATCGTCTTGGAACCGAATGGCTTTTTACCTGATGGAGTAGAGTCGCCCTTTCTTTACTTTTTAGGTCAACCGACAGGTGAAAAACGGGGGCGTTTCTTTAACGAAATTTTAGTCCCTGATTTTTGGGAAATCACTGGTGATGCATCTGGTGGACGGATTTCCTACTACGGCCAAGAAAAAGCACGCATCTATTACCAAGATGCTACTCATAAACGAATCGTCGAACGGGTAGAGTGGTTCCATCAAGAGGGACAAGTAAGCACAGTGGATCACTATGATCAGTACGGTCGAAAAATAGCGGTGACCACTTGTGATGGCCAGGGCAATCCCTTGTTAACCACCTACTTTGAAGAAGAGATGGAACGCCTAACAGAAAATCATCAAACAGGTGATCTGATTTTGACGCTGGATCATGAGCCCATGCGGATTTTCAAAAATCGACTAGCTTTCTACGTCTTTTATGTCCAATACCGAGGATTTGCTCTAGATCAAGTGCTCTTTAATACGCTGGCTCAGTCTTTTGCTTTGAGTTTGCAACTTGGCAAAATGGGACTGGTAGGCCGGGATGTCTTGGTTTGGCAAGAGCCATTACAGGATAGTCTGCCAGGCAATATGCAACTGATCCTCAATAGTCCAGAGATACGGACGAAGAAGATTTTCATCCCTCAAAGGGAGACCTATCGCCGTGCCCTAGAGTTGGTATCACCAGAGCAAAAGGATTGTTTTGCCCCTCTTGGTTATATCTATGATTTTGCTGTCAAAGACGATATTCGCAAGGATGCTTTTGTATTAACAAATTCAGATCAGATTGAAGCCTTGCCTTATTTGTTAGAGCACTTACCGGATGTGACCTTCCGAATTGCTGCTGTGACAGAAATGTCACCGGAACTCATGTCTCTGGTCCGCTACCCCAATTTGGTCTTGTATCAGAATATTAGCCAGAAACGGATCAAGGAGCTTCTTCACCAGTCCAGTATCTATCTAGATATCAATCATTTTGGGGAGGTACAGGGCATTGTTCGTAAGGCCTTTGAGCACCAACAGCTGATCCTAGGCTTTGAGCAGACCTTACATGACCCGCCTTATCTTGCTCAAGAAAATGTCTTTAGGCAAGGAGAAAAAGACGAACTCGTGGCACGCATCAAAGAAGTTTATCAATCAATAGAGAACTACCGACACGCAGTTTCAAATCAAATTGCTCAATCTAACGCAATCGAACAGGAAGAGTTCCGTTCGAGATTCCAGGAAGGGATAGGTAATAGAGATGCCTGATCAGAAGAAGGACTTGTTCTATAAAGAAGTAGAAGGACGGATGAATGCGCTGAAGCGACGATCCGCAGAAAAAGAAAAAGCAACGCGCTCAGAAAACGTCAACCTGACTTTAAATGTCGTCATCGGCCTCGTTATCTTGTTGGGGGTGCTGCTCACCCTTTTCCGAGTGTTTGGAGGCTAAGATGGAAATGCTATTTGTGGTACTGATTTTTCTTCTATCGATTAGTCTAATCTTGTTGGTGATGTTTCAACCTCGTCAACAACAATCGCTGTCAACAGATGCGACCAGTAACTTAGGGAAGCCAAGCTATTGGCTAGCCCGTCGAGGGATCAAGCTAGCGACGCTGATTGTTAGTGTCCTCTTCTTTTTAACCTTGTTTATCTATCTGCTCCTTTCACGGGTTTAGAAGGGTAGGAAGGACCTTTTTCTTGAAGTAGCGACTTTGAATAGGAGCAGAAGTGGGATCGTCATGTCTCAATCTTTTCTTCCTGGTGATAACTATTTTTTATGGAAGGTATATGAAATATATATTTTTCAAGCTTCCATTTCTATGATAGACTAAGTGTCACCAAGAGAAAAAGAGGTACATTTATGACAACATTCCAGATTCATACAGTTGAGACAGCACCAGAAGAGGTAAAAGAGGTTCTTGAAACCGTCCAAAAAGATAATAACGGCTACATTCCGAATCTCATCGGTCTTTTAGCAAATGCACCGACAGCTTTGGAAGCTTATCGTACAGTCGGTGCGATTAACCGCCGCAACAGTTTGACACCAGTTGAACGTGAAGTGGTCCAAATCACTGCAGCGGTGACCAATGGTTGTGCCTTCTGTGTGGCAGGTCATACAGCCTTTTCGATCAAGCAAATCCAAATGAACGATGACCTTCTTCAAGCCCTTCGCAATCGTACTCCAATCGAAACTGATCCGAAGTTGGACACCTTGGCTAAATTCACCCTAGCAGTGATCAATACCAAGGGGCGCGTTGGAGATGAAGCCTTAGCTGAATTTTTGGAAGCAGGTTATAGTCACCAAAATGCTTTGGATGTGGTGCTAGGTGTGAGTCTAGCTAGCCTCTGTAACTATGCCAATAACCTAGCCAACACACCCATCAACCCAGAATTGCAACCCTACGCGTAACCAAAAAAGCTTGTGCGTGACATGATGGAGTTGAGCTTAACAATAAGGAAATGAGAAGTAGCTTTTATACCTACTTCTTTTTTTGATATGCTTCCTTCTCTTTTATGGTATACTGAAAGCGATAAAATGATTGGAGATCAAGATGAAAAAGATTCCTTTAGCATTTTCAGGCTGCCTGTTAGGTTTAGCAGGGGCTGGAAACCTTCTGTCTGATACCTTCCCAGTTCTGGCTCATTTCTTCAGTTTGACGGGTTTGATCCTATGGGTTTTCTTTTTATGTCACCATCTGATTTACTGGTCAGAAACCAAGATCGAACTACAAGAGCCGGCCCTTCTATCTGGGATGGCGACCTTCCCCATGGCTGGGATGATTCTATCGACTTATCTCTTACGACTCTTTCCGACATTTGGAGGACTCGCCCAGGCAGTTTGGTGGACTGCTTTCCTCTTAGATTGTGGCTTGATCTTCTACTTTACCAAGACCCATATATTGGCAAAACCGAGAGCCAATGCCACCCCTAGTTGGACCGTTCTTTATGTGGGGATTGCTGTTGCTGCCTTGACCTACCCAGTGGTAGGGGTGGTTGAGCTAGCCTATCTGACTCTCGGATTTGGCTTTGTCTTAACCTTGATTCTTTACCCACTAATCTATCAGGGGTTGAAAACCAGCCCTTTACCGAGCCACTTATTAGGGCAAGAAGGCATCTATTGTGCCCCCTTTTCTCTTCTGTTAGCGGCCCTGGTTCGTGTGGGTGGAGCCAGTCTACCTGTTTGGCTGTTATCCATCATGGTCGGACTCTCGCAAGCTTTTTATTTCTTCGTTTTAACGCGTCTGCCTAAAATGTTAGAAGAGGGCTTTCAACCAGCCTTTTCAGCCTTAACCTTCCCAACGGTCATCACAGCTACTTCCCTGAAAATGGCCCAAGGCCTATTGCACAGTTCTCTGTTAAGGCCCCTTGTCTGGTTAGAAACCATTCTGTGTCTAGCCATTCTTGTGTCTGTGCTTGTAGGCTTTGTGACTTACAGAAAAGGGGAGAACGAGTATTCCAATAGAAACTAGAGGTCAGAGACGGTTGTCTCGACCTTTTTTGGTTTACTTTCTAATTGAATCCTAGGAATGATTATGGTAAGATGCAATAAATCATTTTTAATCTCCTTCGAAAGGAATGTATGAAATTTATAAAGACAAAGGCCAAGCTCTTTTATCCACTTTTACTACTGGTTTTCTATATCTTGGTTCGGCCACAATTTCGCGAGTTGGCCAAACTAGTCAGCAACCAAGTCGGCCAAGCCCTTAGCTATTTTTGGACCCTTCTCTTTTTAGAGGCAGGTTATTTGATGCTTGTTTTTTCATTGGTAAAGAAGTATAGTCCACGTACGGTCTTTCAGTGGGCGAAGAAGAAACAATTCCTTCCCGCTATCTACGCAACTATATTCTCCAGCTGTGCCATCTACTGGCTGGACTATTTTCTCAGTGGGTTCACCAAAGGACGTCAAGCTATTTATCACTCTTTTCCGGTAACCTTGGAAGCCTTAGGCTCTCTCATCCTTTTTGTCCTAGTGGTCATCATCCGACCGATGACCGTGGAATTGATCTTTCGTGGAGCACTCGTCCAAGCCTATTTTAAAAAATGGCCCTTCTATGCAAGTGTATGGGCGCCAGCTCTTATCTATAGTGGACTTCAATTACTTCACCATCCTTTTACTGTTTTGAGTTTTTTGATCTATACCATCCCCGCCCTGATGTTTGGATTATTGAATGAAAAGACGGGCTCCTTGTATTATCCTATCCTTGCTCATATCGGGCTGAACTTCATTTATAGCTTACCCATCATCTTATCAACCATCCAGCATCTCTTCTCCTAGTCGTTGTGACGGCACTGGTGGAGGCTTCAAACCAAGGGCCAGAAGGTCGTTGGTTTTTTTTGAAATTATGGTATAATAGAATAAATTTAAAAGAGGGAGTGGGAGTTTGAGAAAAAGCTATCGTGTCAAGCGAGAAAAAGATTTCAATGCCATTTTTAAAAGCGGCAAGAATTGTGCAAATAGAAAATTTGTCATCTACCGTTTGCCACAAGAGCAGCCCCATTTCCGTGTCGGCTTATCCGTGAGTAAAAAACTAGGAAATGCTGTGACACGCAACCGAATCAAGCGCTTGATTCGTCATGTTTTAATGAAGCACCAGGATCATCTTGTGGCAGATGATTTTGTTGTGATTGCTCGAAAGGGAGTTGAAGAACTGGATTTTGATCAGGTCGAAAAAAATCTAGTCCATGTATTAAAATTAGCGCAAGTCTATCGTCAGGAAAGGTAATTACGTGAAAAAGAAACTAAAAGTAGCTAGCTTACTCGGAGGGGCCCTCCTTTTATTAACAGCCTGTGGAACGTCTGAAGTGACTTCCCAATCATCAGGAGTTTGGGAAAAATTCGTTTACTTCTTTGCAGAAGTCATTCGTTTCCTTTCTATTGGGGGAAACATCGGAGTCGGGATTATCCTCTTCACTCTCTTGATTCGGACCATTCTCTTGCCAGTTTTCCAATACCAAATGACCTCCTCGCGCAAAATGCAGGAGATTCAGCCACTTGTAAAAGAAATCCAGGCCAAGTATCCTGGGAAGGATTTGGAAAGCCGCACTCGCATGTCAGAAGAAATGCGGGCCCTCTACAAAGAAAAAGGTGTCAAGACTTCCTCTGCCTTCTTGCCATTGCTTGTACAAATGCCAGTCTTGATGGCCTTGTTCCAAGCCTTGAGTCGGGTAGAATTCCTAAAAGTCGGTCATTTTCTTTGGTTGGATATGAGCGCAACAGACCCAACCTTTATTTTGCCAGTTTTGGCAGCCGTCTTCACCTTCTTTAGCACCTGGTTGAGCAACAAAGCCATGCCAGAAAAAAATGGTGGAATGACAGCCATGATGTATGCGATGCCCGTGATGATTTTCTTCTTCGCTATGTACTCAGCCAGCGGGGTTGCTCTCTACTGGGTAGTTTCCAATGCTTACCAAGTTGGGCAAACTTACCTATTGAACAATCCATTTAAGATTATTGCGGCGCGTGAAGCAGAGCAACAGGCAATCAAAGATCTAGAAAAACAAAAACGACGTGCATTTAACAAAGCACAGAAAAAGAAAAACTAAGAAGGAGTTTGACAGATGGTCCAATATACAGGAGTCAATGTTGAAGAAGCCATTCAAAATGGTTTGAAAGAATTAGATATCCCGCGCATGAAAGCACATATTACTGTCGTTTCTCGTGAAAAGAAAGGGTTCCTCGGTCTCTTTGGTAAGAAGCCAGCTGTGGTAGACATCGAACCAATTGCAGAAACTACAGTGACAAAAGCCAATCAACAAGCTGTTAAGGGAGTTCCTGAGGAAATTAATGCTCAAAACGAACCTGTCAAGAGTGTCAGTGAAGAGACTGTTGATTTGGGGCGTGTGGTAGCAGCGATTAAGAAAGTTGAAGAAGAAGGCCAAGAAGTTTCTGAAGAAGTGAAGGCTGAGATTCTCAAACATGAGAAGGCTCCTGAAACCATTCTTGAAGAACAAGGTCATGGAGAGATTCTCGATTCAAGTCTTAACGAAGCTGAGTCACGCCAAACGTCTGATTTTGCTGGCTTGGGCATTGAAGTAGAAGAAAGCTATGACATTGAAAAGGTTGTCTCTGATGTCACTTCCTATGTTCAAACTGTTATTGATGAAATGGATGTCGAAGCTAGCATCTCAAGCAGCTACAATCGTCGCACTATCAATATGCAGATTGATACCAATGAGCCAGGTCGTGTCATTGGCTACCACGGGAAAGTTCTCAAGGCCCTTCAATTGTTGGCACAGAACTACCTTTACAATCAGTATTCTAAGAATTTCTACATTGCGATCAACGTTAATGATTATGTTGAACACCGTGCAGAAGTCCTTCAAAGCTATGCGCAAAAATTGGCAAGTCGTGCTCTAGAAGAAGGTCGAGCGCAACATACAGATCCAATGTCTAATAGTGAACGCAAGATCATCCACCGCATCGTATCGAAAATGGATGGAGTCACCAGCTATTCTGAAGGAGAAGAACCAAATCGTTACGTTGTCGTCGATATTGAAGGTTAATCTGCCGTCTAAAAAGGAAAATTTCAAAAGGGAGAGAGGGGTGTAAGCTTGCTCTCTCCTTTTCTATTTGGGAAAGGAAGACAAAAATGTATAGTAAGATGAGAGACTTTTTGAATTGTCAGGGGATCAAGTACCTAGCCCCTGCTAAAGCTGGTGAGGATGCAGAGCGAATGGTAGAGTATCGCGAGTTAGGGCAAGAAGCTCGGCAGGAATTCACCCACTTGGTCAGCGATTTTCAGAAGCTCTTTCCGCATTTAAAACAAGATCGGACCAGTCAGTGGATGAATCAAGCTCAAATTCTTCGCCCTCATTTTTGGGCTTATCTCCAAGGAGAGGGAGAGATAGCGGATCCGATGTTTGCCTTGCGACTTTATGGAGATGCGAAGGACTTTGGTGTGTCCCTGGAAGTAAGTTTTATCGAACGCAAGAAGGATGAGGAGAGTCTACAAAAGCAGAACCGCGTTTTAACTCTTCCGGTTTTTTCGCCAGTCTATTACTTCGCCCAAATAGAAGGTGTCAGTCAACGATTCCAAGGGACAGAAGCCAATCGCCAGAGACTTCTCAAAGGTGTGGAAACTGGCCAGGTCCGAAAGGTCTTGGTAAAAGTCGATGTCAATCTATCGCAAGCGACGAGTCGAGATGCCATTCTTGAGGAATTAAAAAAAGGAATGGCTAGCTTGCTTCCCTACTATGAAGCGACTCGTCAAAGGATAGAAGGAGATGCCCAATAAAAGCGGTATCATTGAACCTGCCCCAACAAATTTTTCATAGCTATTGACAAACAGACGTGAATCAGATAGAATAGTAAAGTATGTTTAGTAACTGATCACATTATAGCCGGCTAAACGAATACAAAATCTATGAGGAGGTATTCATCGTGAAACGTACTTATCAACCAAGTAAACTTCGTCGTGCGCGCAAACATGGTTTCCGTCACCGTATGGCAACTAAAAACGGTCGTCGCGTATTGGCAGCTCGTCGTCGTAAAGGACGCAAAGTTTTGGCTGCGTAATTCAGATAAAAAACTAAAAACCAGTAGAAACTCGAGACTACTGGTTTTTGTTTTGCCAAAAGTGTATTCAGCTAGGCTTTCTGTTATAATAGAGTGAGAAAAAATCGAAGAAAAGGATCCATATGCAAATTTTTGATACCCATACTCACCTCAACGTTGAAGAGTTTGCAGGGAGAGAAAAAGAGGAATTAGAACTAGCTAAAGAGCTGGGAGTCTTTGCCCACAATGTTGTTGGCTTTGACAAACCAACCATCGAACGAGCAATAGCCTTGGCCGACCAGTACCCGGAAGTTTATCTCACACTTGGTTGGCATCCTACCGAGGCAGGAGACTATAGTCCTAAGGTAGAGGCTTACCTACTGGAACAGTTGAAACATCCTAAAGTCGTCGCCTTAGGAGAAATCGGTCTGGACTATCACTGGATGACAGCACCAAAAGACGTTCAAGAAAAGGTTTTTCGTCGTCAGATCCAACTGTCCAAGGACTTGGACTTGCCTTTTGTAGTGCATACGCGTGATGCTCTTGAAGATACCTATGCCATTATCAAGAGTGAAGGAGTGGGTCCGCGCGGTGGGATCATGCATTCTTTCTCAGGAAGCTTAGAGGAAGCTAAGCGCTTCATGGATCTGGGAATGATGATCTCTTTTTCTGGAGTGGTCACGTTTAAGAAAGCAACAGATGTCCAAGAAGCGGCAACTGGCCTTCCGCTCGATAAGATCTTGGTTGAGACAGATGCCCCTTATCTGGCACCAGTTCCTAAGCGAGGCCGGGAAAATAAAACAGCCTACACCCGATATGTAGTGGATCATATTGCAACACTACGTGGTTTGACGACAGAGGAAGTAGCTCAAGCCACCTATGACAATGCGAGAAAGGTATTTGGCCTTGACTGAGAAAAGAAAAATACCAGAAGTGATTGTTGTTGAAGGCAAGGACGATACGGCCAATCTGAAACGCTATTATGAGGTGGATACCTATGAGACACGTGGATCCGCCATTAATCAGGATGACCTAGAACGAATTGCCACCTTGCAGGAGTTGCGTGGAGTCATAGTTTTTACGGATCCGGATTACAATGGGGAGCGCATTCGTAAGATCATCATGCAAGAAATTTCGCAGGCCAAGCATGCCTTTTTAAATCGTGGCGAAGCAGTGCCCAAATCAAAAACCAAGGGCTGTTCCTTGGGAGTCGAGCATGCCAGCTTTGAAGACTTAGAAAAAGCCCTTGCTGGACTGGTGGGCTCCTATGAAGATGAGCATTTCTTTGATATTACCAAGTCAGATCTGATGCGACTCGGCCTGCTGATGGGCAGTGACAGTCGCAAACGACGGGAATATTTAGGAGAAGCCTTGCGCATCGGCTACTGCAATGGCAAACAACTGCTCAAACGCTTGGAATTGTTTGGGATTTGTTTGGCACAAGTTGAAGAAACGATGGCTAGTTATTAAAAAAGAGATAGAGGTAGAAGATGGGATTGTTCGACCTGTTTACAGATAAGAAAAAAGTGATCGGCTTTTCTTTGGAGAATGTTCACGCAGAACATCAAAAGAATCCACGGCATTTTTTGATTCCAAGTCAAGAAGAAATCAACCAATTGAAGCTTGGGGACCAGGTTCGCCTCATCTTTGTGCTGGATACAGTCTTGGAGAATGGGTGTCGAGCAGAGCGTATGTGGGTCGAACTCACTGAAATCCGCGATGGGAAGTTCAAAGGACGTTTAACCAATCAACCCGCTTATATTACCTCCATCCAGCTTGGAGATGAGCTGGATTTTGCGCAGGAACATATCGCAAGCCTGATGGTTCCTCCTCTGAATCTTGATACGCAAAAAGGGGCCATGATTACCAAGGATTGCTTCCTACGACGTGAGATTAATTGGGCGATTCACGATGTCCCTCATCATCCACAAGATAGTGGTTGGCAATTCTTTACAGGCTTTGAGTCTCAGGAAGATTTGGACGATCCATCTAAGATCACCATTATCAGTCTTGAAGAGGCCTTGGAAATAGAGCCCTTGTTGGAAACCGTCTTAGATAAGAACGGGGAAGCTTATGTCTACCAAGCGGAGCAGAATGCCTTTGTGGAAGACTGTTAGGCTAGCTTGTAGAGAAACACAAGAGAGATAGAGTGATTATTTCTTACACTAAAAGGATTAGAAAAGAGAAAAAATGAGAATTGCAGATTATAGCGTGACAAAGGCAGTGCTAGAGCGTCACGGTTTTACCTTTAAAAAATCCTTCGGTCAGAACTTCTTGACTGATACCAACATCCTTCAAAAGATTGTGGATACTGCTGAGATTGATAAGCAGGTCAATGTCATCGAAATCGGTCCTGGAATTGGAGCTCTCACTGAGTTTTTGGCAGAAAATGCCGCAGAAGTGATGGCCTTTGAGATTGATGACCGCTTGGTTCCTATCTTAGCGGATACCTTGCGGGATTTTGACAATGTCACGGTTGTCAACCAAGACATCCTCAAGGTAGACCTCAACCAGTACATCGCAGAGTTCAAAAATCCAGAGCTTCCGATCAAGGTAGTGGCCAACCTTCCTTATTACATCACGACTCCCATCCTCATGCACTTGATCGAGTCTAAAATTCCTTTCCAAGAATTTGTGGTCATGATGCAAAAAGAGGTGGCAGATCGCATTTCAGCCGAACCTAATACCAAGGCTTACGGGTCTTTGTCCATTGCAGTCCAATACTATATGACCGCTAAGGTAGCCTTTATCGTGCCTCGCACCGTCTTTGTGCCAGCGCCAAACGTCGATTCTGCCATCCTCAAGATGGTGCGTCGCCCAGAGCCAGCAGTGGCAGTTAAGGATGAAGATTTCTTCTTCTCTGTTAGCAAGGCTAGCTTTGTCCACCGTCGCAAGACGCTTTGGAACAACTTGACCAGCCGCTTTGGCAAGACCGAAGAAATCAAAGCCAAATTGGAAGCAGGGATCCAAGCTGCAGGCCTGCAACCTTCTGTACGAGGAGAAGCCCTTAGCTTAGAAGACTTCGCCCGCTTGGCAGACGGTCTTCTAGAAGCCGGGATCAAATAATAGAAAAGACATGAGATATGAAGCTCATGTCTTTTCCAGTTGTAGAAGGAAAGGACGGGATTTGAACCCGCGCGTGAAGAAAATCCACTTGCCGGATTTCGAGTCCGGTGCCGTACCGAGCTGGGCCACCTTTCCAAGATGCGGAGAAAGGGATTTGAACCCTCACGCCCGAAGGGGCACATGCGCCTGAAGCATGCGTGTCTGCCGTTCCACCACCTCCGCATAGTTCTATTATACTCTTTTTAAAAGAAATGCCAAGAAAAAATAGCATGTTTCTTTTTATCGAACCTATTGAGGAAAAAGAAAGAGGCTGGGAAAATCCAGCCTTTTCTTTTTTTATTTATTCATAACTCAGTTGAGGGTAGAGTTCTTCTTGTTCTGCAGAGGTATCTTTGAGAAGGAAAATGGCCCATAAGAGAGCAAGGATAAAGACGACTAAGCCAGGGATCCCGCCTTCAGGTCCAAACTCACCACCTGTGATAAAGGTCCGGTTTGAAGTCGTGAAGTACATCAGAGAGGATTCACTATCAAAGCCGCTGACATGGAAGCCGTAGACATTTCCCATGATGAAGTTCCAAGCGAAGTGGAAGCCACAAGGTCCCCAGATATTTCCTCTCTTCAAGGCATAGACAGCTGTGAAGAGACCGAAAACGAAGAGGTGAACTGTTGAGAGCCAGGAAGCTCCGTTGTTGTTCAAGTGGAAGTAGGAGAACATGGTAGAAGAAATGAGGATGGCTAAGTAAGCATTCTTATGGTAAGAAATAATCGGAATCAACCAACCACGGATATAAATTTCTTCGGCTGCCGTTTGAAAAATATAGCCAATCAGAACCAAGATCCAAGATACGAGGAAAGGAAGACTAAATTGAATACGATCGAAACGGACATCGCCAGTGATGAAGAAGACGATTAAGACCGTAGTAATCATAATGGCACCGACCAAGACACCCTTAGCGAATTCGGAGAGACCATTTCCTTTGGAAAAGCCCATGGTTCGAATCGGTCGTTTTTCAATGAGTTTCACCCAGAGGAAGAAGGCAATGATGGTGTAGAGGAAGGACAAAAGATCCAGAATATTCCACCAGTCGGGAATCCAACTTTGTTTGTTCAAAAAGAAGTTTGTGGAAGCAGTACTGATCGGAGACATGTACTGGGTGATGTAATAGAGAATAAAGGGAGCTAAAAACCAAGGGGTTAAAAACTTCCCTTTCTTTACATTAGAAACGAGAGGGTTACTCTTGGAAAGAAATGAAAAACTCATAAAGGACCTCCTTATAACTGGCAGGGATTAGTAAGAAAGTCAGAAATTAGGCACCAAAAAAAGGCTTCTTTCATTACTAATCAGGTAGCTTCGTCAAGAAATGTATCAGTCTCCGTCACTTCCTTTCTATAAAATAGTTTGGACTTCCCACGATAGGCATATATATTATGTCCTTCTCCTCTATTATAAACCTATCTGAAAACGTTTACAACCCCTTGTCTGCATCTTGCTCAAAAAAACTGGATGAACTTCTTTTTTCCTACCCAAGTCAGTAAGCGCTATCGTATATTTTTTGATATAATGGTAGTATTAACTTTAAAGGAGTGCTAGTTGCAAGGAACGATTGTTAAAGCCTTGGCCGGTTTTTATTATGTGGAGTGCGAGGGAGAAATTTACCAAACACGCGCCCGAGGAAATTTCCGGAAAAAGGGACAAACTCCCTATGTTGGAGATAAGGTAGAATTTTCAGCTGAAGAAAATTCGGAAGGCTATATTTTAAAAATATTCCCAAGAAAGAATAGCTTAGTCCGTCCACCCATTGTGAATATAGATCAGGCTGTCGTCATCATGTCTGCCAAAGAGCCAGATTTTAATGTTAATTTATTGGACCGCTTTTTAGTCCTCTTGGAACAAAAAGTGATTCATCCGATTGTCTATATTTCAAAAATGGACTTACTAGAAGATCCAGCTCAGATGCTTCCTTTCCAGGAAGTCTATCGCAAAATGGGCTATGACTTTGTCACGGACAAGGAAGAGCTCTTGCCTCTCTTGAAGGATCAGGTGACGGTCTTTATGGGCCAAACAGGAGTGGGGAAATCCACCCTCTTGAATACCTTGGCTCCGGAGTTGGAACTAGAGACAGGAGAAATCTCCGACAGTCTTGGACGCGGCCGCCATACGACGCGAGCTGTCAGTTTTTATGATCTCAATGGGGGCAAAATTGCGGACACTCCTGGCTTCTCCTCTCTAGATTATGAAGTCGATAATGCGGAAGATCTGAATCATGCTTTTCCAGACATTGCCAAGGTGAGCCAGGATTGCAAATTCCGTACTTGTACCCACACACATGAACCATCCTGTGCCGTCAAGCCTGCTGTTGAGGAAGGGATCATAGCTTCCTTCCGCTTTGAGAATTACTTACAGTTCTTGAGCGAGATCGAAAATAGGCGAGAAACCTATAAAAAAGTATCGAAAAAATTACCCAAATAAGGAGACCTGAAGAATATGAAAACAAACAAATTAGCCCCTTCTATTTTGAGTGCAGATTATGCAAATTTTGAAAGTGAATTGAAGAAATTGGAAGCATCTGGTGCGGAGTACGCCCACATCGATGTGATGGACGGCCACTTTGTGCCTAATATCAGCTTTGGTGCTGGTGTAGTTGCTAGTATGCGTCCTCACAGCAAGCTAGTGTTTGACTGCCACTTGATGGTTACCAATCCTGAGCAACATATCGAAGAGTTTGCGCGTGCCGGAGCAGATATCATTAGCATTCACGTCGAAGCGACGCCACACATCCATGGCGCCCTTCAAAAAATTCGTTTGGCAGGGGTGAAACCAAGTGTGGTCATCAATCCAGGAACCCCTGTTGAAAGTATCCAACACATCTTGAACTTGGTAGACCAAGTACTTGTCATGACTGTCAACCCAGGATTTGGTGGGCAAGCCTTCCTGCCAGAAACTATGGATAAGATTCGTCAATTGGTTCAATTACGTGAAGAAAAAGGCTTGGATTTCGATATTGAAGTCGATGGGGGAATTGATGATAAGACGATTCACGCTGCGAAAGAAGCAGGGGCAAACGTCTTTGTAGCAGGTTCCTATGTGTTTAATGGAGATGTGAATGAACGAGTTCAAACCCTTCGAGCAGCCATCCAAGACTAAGGTTGCGATTGTAGCTGGTGGCCGAGTGGAAACCATTCCGCTAGACTTGGATGTTTATGTCGGGGTGGATGCAGGCTGCCTTTTCCTATTAGAGCAAGGATTGGAACTTACTTTAGCAGTTGGAGATTTTGACTCGGTCGAGCCAGAAGAATTCCAGAGTATTCAATCTGCGGCTCACGAAATACGGACTTCGGTAG
The DNA here is from genome assembly GCF_001072385.1 of Streptococcus sp. 343_SSPC. Classification (NCBI taxonomy): domain Bacteria; kingdom Bacillati; phylum Bacillota; class Bacilli; order Lactobacillales; family Streptococcaceae; genus Streptococcus; species Streptococcus sp. 343_SSPC. The sequence continues at coordinate 43,845 of NZ_JVKU01000014.1, forward strand.
CAGAAAAAAATGATACGGATTTAGAATTGGCGATTAAGGAAGTGTTAGAAGGTTGGCCTCAAGCGGACATTCTGATTTTTGGAGCCTTTGGTGGTCGCCTGGATCACCACTTGGCCAGTGTTTTTTTGCCCAGCGATCCAGAGATTGCACCCTTTATGTCGCAACTTTACTTGATGGACCAACAAAATTATCTCTGCTACCGTCCAGCAGGTCGCCATACCATTCTGCCTATAGCAGGCTATACCTATGTAGCTTTTATGCCAGTTGAGGGAGCTTCCATCCAGATTGAAGGAGCTAAGTATCCCTTAAATCAGACCAATTATTTTAAAAAGGCTATTTATGGTTCCAACGAGTTTATCAATCAGCCGATTACCTTAACCATTGATCGAGGCTACGCCCTTATCATTTATAGCAAGGATGGGAAATAAGATGGAAATAATCCTTTTTGTATTAGGAGTGGGAAATCTTGTCTTGCTCTTCTTGCTCTACCAGCAACGGACAGCTGATAACAAACAGGTCCGTGACTTACTGGAGGACCAAGAAGATCATCTTTCGGATCAGCTGGATTACCGATTTGAGAGAGAGCGACAAGCTCAGCAAATCACTGGCCAGCAGATAGAGATGGCAATCAGTGACCGTCTTATGGAATTACGGACAGAAATGCATCAGCAAACGACTGCTTTACGAGCAGAACTTGCTGAGAATTTCACTAAAAACCGAGACAAAACGGACGAGCGGATGCAACAGATTCAAGCTTCCAATGATTTGCGGTTGGAGCAGATGCGTCAAACGGTCGAAGAAAAGTTGGAAAAAACCTTGCACAGTCGTCTTCAAACCTCTTTTGAGACAGTCTCCAAACAATTGGAGTCGGTCAATAAAGGTCTTGGGGAAATGCAGACGGTCGCTAGAGATGTAGGAAGTCTCAATAAGGTTCTTTCTAATACGAAAACCCGTGGGATTATGGGAGAACTCCAACTCGGCCAGATCATTGAAGATATCCTAACTCCCGCCCAATATGAAAGAGAGTTTGTAACAGTTCCCCATTCCAGCGAACGCGTCGAGTACGCTATCAAGATGCCTGGTCAGGTCAGAGGGGAATACGTCTATCTGCCAATCGACTCTAAGTTTCCTCTGGAGGGGTATTACCGACTGGAAGAAGCCTATGAAAGTGGGGAGAAAGAGGAGATTGAACGGTGTCGCAAACTCCTATTGGCTAGTATCAAACAATTTGCCAAGGACATTCATCAAAAATACCTCTATCCACCTGCCACTACTAATTTTGGGATTCTCTTTTTACCGACGGAAGGGCTCTATTCAGAAGTGGTCCGCGACCCAGCCTTCTTTGATCGCCTCCGAAGAGAGGAGCAGATTGTCGTCGCGGGGCCAAGTACGCTTTCAGCCTTGTTAAATTCCTTATCGGTTGGATTTAAGACCCTGAATATTCAACGAAGTGCAGATGATATTAGCAAGGTCCTTGCATCCGTCAAGACGGAGTTCCAAAAATTTGGAGGCGTTTTAGAAAAGACCCAACGGCAGTTGAAGCATGCCTCTGGTAATATTGATGACCTCTTAAACCGAAGAACAAATGCTATCGAGCGCACACTCCGAAACATTGAAACGTCAGAGAATCTAGATATATCAAGCCTATTGAATTTAGAAGATGGAGAAGATGATGGTCAAAATTAATCAAATGAAAAAAGACGAATTGTTTGAAGGCTTCTACCTCATTAAGTCAGCAGATGTTCGTCAGACACGTGCTGGAAAGAATTATCTTGCCTTTGTCTTCCAAGATGAGACAGGCACGATCGAAGGAAAATTGTGGGATGCTCAGCCACATAATGTGGAGCAATTTCAGGCTGGGCGCGTGGTTCATATGAGTGGCCGTCGGGAAGTCTACAACAATACGCCTCAGGTCAATCAGTTGACCTTGCGGTTGCCTCAAAGTGGGGAACCATCGAATCCAGCAGACTTTAAGGAAAAACCTCCGGTAAATCCAGTCGATTTGAAAGATTATCTATCGGGGATGATTTTCAAAATAGAAAATCCAGTTTGGCAACGTGTGGTGCGGGCGCTATACAGCAAGTACGACAAAGAGTTCTACTCTTATCCTGCGGCCAAAACCAACCACCATGCTTTTGAGACAGGCTTAGCCTATCATACAGCCACCATGGTTCGTTTGGCTGAGAGCATCTATCAGGTGTATCCTCAATTAAACCAGAGTCTCCTCTATGCCGGCATCATGCTCCATGATCTTGCCAAGGTACTGGAACTCTCAGGCCCTGAAAATACGGAATATACGGTTCGAGGAAACCTCATCGGGCACATTGCTCTGATCGATGAAGAAATTACCAAGGTCTTACAAGAGTTAAAGATTGATGATCAAAAAGAAGATGTGATTGTGTTGCGCCATGTGATTTTGAGTCACCACGGTCTACTAGAATATGGTAGCCCGGTTCGTCCAAAAATCATGGAAGCCGAGATCATCCATATGATTGATAACCTAGATGCAGAAATGATGATGATGACTTCTGCCTTAGCTTTAGTAGGCCCTGGTGAAATGACCAATAAGATTTTTGCTTTAGACAACCGCTCCTTCTATAAGCCAAATTTAAAAGATTCTTAATAGACTGGTGATGAAAATCTTACTCTTAGTTTGTTAGTAAAAAAACCAAAAACGAATGTTGTGAGACTAACAACGTTCGTTTTTTGGTATAATATGGTATAATACAATAAAAAACTATGTGGAGAGAAAATGAAGCTAAGAAGAAGTGAGCGGATGGTTGTGATCTCGAATTACTTGATTAATCATCCCTACGAATTGACGAGTTTAAATACATTTGCCGAAAAATACGAATCTGCCAAATCATCTATTTCTGAGGACATTGTCATTATTAAACGGGCCTTTGAAGAAATGGAAATTGGAAGCATTGAAACTCTTACCGGTGCAGGTGGAGGGGTCATCTTTACACCATCGATTTCGGATGCAGATTCAAAAGAAATCGTCCAAAATTTGTGCGATCAACTGTCAGAAAGCAACCGGATTTTACCAGGTGGGTATATCTACCTTTCGGATTTGCTAAGTGATCCAAAAATCTTAAATAATATTGGGCGCATTATTGCCAAGGCCTTCCGAGATCAAAAAATCGATGCAGTCATGACGGTGGCCACTAAGGGTGTCCCATTAGCAAACGCGGTAGCCAATGTCTTAAATGTTCCTTTTGTCATTGTACGACGCGATTTGAAAATTACAGAAGGCTCAACGGTCAGTGTCAACTACGTATCTGGTTCCAGTGGCGATCGGATTGAGAAAATGTTCCTATCAAAACGTAGTTTGAAAGCTGGAAGCCGTGTTCTAATTGTCGATGATTTCCTTAAAGGAGGGGGAACGATCAGTGGGATGGTTAGCCTCTTAGCTGAGTTCGATTCAGAGTTGGCAGGAGTCGCTATTTTTGCGGACAATGCTTCGGCTAGAAGTAAAGATTTATTCGATCACAAGTCACTTCTACGTGTGACCAATATTGATGTAGCAGAAAATAAAATTGATGTAGAAATCGGAAATATTTTCGATAAGAACTAAGGCTGGAGAGGGAGAAAGGAAAATGAAAACAATTTTAGACCGTTTTGATCGTAGTCCCCTGTGGCTTCGATTGGCAACGATATTCATCTTGACAGGAGTTCTTGTCGGTGGGCTTTATACGGTTCGTAAAAATTCTGCAGACCAAGTTACAGTAGTGAAGCAAGAAACCAAAAAAACAGGTTCTCTTCCTATTAAGAAGAAAGACCCTAAAAAAGCCAAAGAAGAAGAGGAAGCGAAAATCGCTGAAGCGGCTGAAAAAGCAGTTGCTCATTTTGAAACCACAGCAACTCAAGAAACCTTAACCGCTGCGCAAGAGGCTGTAGAAAAAGTGAAGGACGAAACCAAGAAACAGGCCTTTCAAGCTCGTATTCAGTACATTGTAGACTATTACGGAATGCAGACCAATCAGAATACTCAATCAACTGATACGAATCAAGCTAGCCAAACAGGTCAACCTCAACAAGTCGTTCCCGCAGAAGTCCCTCAGTATCAGTCCAATGAGGTTCCTCAGGTTTCGAATGCTACCACACCAGCTGTAACACAACAAACTGAACAATAATCTAGCGCGATTTTAAGAAGAAGCAATCGTGCAAAAAAGAGAAAAAAATCTTGACAGTGAAAGTACCGCTATGTTACAATAATAGACGGTACTTTTTACTTTTGGTCTCTCAAGAGTGTACAGGGACGTGCTGACAAATGTTGCAAAAGTACACACAGATGGTAGCTGTCACCAAGTGTATCATCACCAAAAATAAAAAAATACAGGAGAATGTAGATGCCTACAATTAACCAATTGGTTCGCAAACCGCGTAAATCAAAAGTAGAAAAATCTAAATCACCAGCTTTGAACGTTGGTTACAACAGTCATAAAAAAGTTCAAACAAACGTTTCTTCACCACAAAAACGTGGTGTTGCAACTCGTGTTGGAACAATGACACCTAAAAAACCTAACTCTGCCCTTCGTAAATTCGCTCGTGTACGTTTGAGCAACTTGATCGAAGTTACTGCCTACATCCCAGGTATCGGACACAACTTGCAAGAGCACAGCGTGGTGCTTCTTCGCGGTGGACGTGTAAAAGACCTTCCAGGGGTACGTTACCATATCGTCCGTGGTGCACTTGATACTGCAGGTGTTAACGATCGTAAACAAGGCCGTTCTAAATACGGTACTAAACGTCCAAAAGCATAAGGAAAGGGGATAAAGAGAAATGAGTCGTAAAAATAGAGCTCCAAAGCGCGATGTATTGCCAGATCCGCTTTACAATTCACAACTAGTTACTCGTCTTATCAACCGCGTTATGCTTGATGGTAAACGTGGTACAGCAGCTTCAATCGTTTACGGTGCTTTTGAGCAAATCAAAGAAGTTACTGGAAATGACGCGCTTGAAGTATTTGAAACAGCAATGGAAAACATCATGCCTGTACTTGAAGTACGTGCACGTCGTGTTGGTGGATCTAACTACCAAGTCCCAGTTGAAGTTCGTCCAGAACGTCGTACAACACTTGGACTTCGTTGGTTGGTAACCATCGCTCGTCAACGTGGTGAGCACACAATGGTTGATCGCCTTGCTAAAGAAATCTTGGATGCTGCAAACAACACTGGTGCAGCAGTTAAGAAACGTGAAGACACTCACCGTATGGCTGAAGCTAACCGTGCCTTCGCACACTTCCGCTGGTAAGATTATGATGCTAGGAACGAAAAGGATGCAAAGTGAAAATAGGAAACTGACGCAGTATTCGACGAATACAAGGAAGTTTATCTTTTTCACACAGCATCCCGTTCCGGCTCAAATCGGCTAACTAACTTTAGCCTGAGTTCAATTGAGCTCAAATCAGCTAAACCAAACAGGATAAACAATGAGAACGGGTAGGTCCTGCCTATCCGTTTTTGTTAAATCATGTTATAATAGTATAGAAATAAAAAATATAGGAGAACAAAACCTCATGGCACGCGAATTTTCACTTGAAAAAACTCGTAATATCGGTATCATGGCCCACGTCGATGCTGGTAAAACAACTACAACTGAGCGTATCCTTTACTACACTGGTAAGATTCACAAAATCGGTGAAACTCACGAAGGTGCGTCACAAATGGACTGGATGGAGCAAGAGCAAGAACGTGGTATCACCATCACATCTGCTGCGACAACCGCTCAATGGAAAGACACTCGTGTTAACATCATCGACACACCAGGACACGTGGACTTCACGATCGAAGTACAACGTTCACTCCGCGTTTTGGACGGTGCTGTAACGGTTCTTGACTCACAATCAGGTGTTGAGCCTCAAACAGAAACAGTTTGGCGTCAAGCAACTGAATACCGTGTTCCTCGTATCGTATTTGCGAACAAGATGGATAAAATCGGTGCTGACTTCCTTTACTCAGTAAGCACACTTCATGATCGTCTTCAAGCAAACGCACACCCAATTCAATTGCCAATCGGTTCAGAAGATGACTTCCGTGGAATCATCGACTTGATCAAGATGAAAGCTGAAATCTACACCAACGACCTTGGTACAGACATTCTTGAAGAAGATATCCCAGCTGAATACCTTGACCAAGCTCAAGAATACCGTGAAAAATTGGTTGAAGCAGTTGCTGAAACTGATGAAGACTTGATGATGAAATACCTTGAAGGTGAAGAAATCACTAACGAAGAATTGAAGGCTGCTATCCGTAAAGCAACTATCAATGTTGAATTCTTCCCAGTATTGTGTGGTTCTGCCTTCAAGAACAAAGGGGTTCAATTGATGTTGGACGCAGTCCTTGACTACCTTCCAAGCCCACTTGATATCCCTGCAATCAAGGGTGTAAACCCTGATACAGACGAACAAGAAGAACGTCCAGCATCTGATGAAGAGCCATTTGCAGCTCTTGCCTTCAAGATCATGACTGACCCATTCGTAGGTCGTTTGACATTCTTCCGTGTTTACTCAGGTGTCTTGAACTCAGGTTCTTACGTATTGAACACATCTAAAGGTAAACGTGAACGTATCGGACGTATCCTTCAAATGCACGCCAACACTCGTATGGAAATCGAAACAGTTTATTCTGGAGATATCGCTGCTGCCGTTGGTTTGAAAGATACTACAACTGGTGACTCATTGACAGATGAAAAAGCGAAAATTATCCTTGAGTCAATCGAAGTTCCAGAACCAGTTATCCAATTGATGGTTGAGCCTAAATCTAAAGCAGACCAAGATAAGATGGGTATCGCCCTTCAAAAATTGGCTGAAGAAGATCCAACATTCCGCGTTGAAACAAACCCTGAAACTGGTGAAACAGTTATCTCTGGTATGGGTGAGTTGCACTTGGATGTCCTTGTTGACCGTATGAAACGTGAATTCAAGGTTGAAGCAAACGTTGGTGCTCCTCAAGTATCTTACCGTGAAACATTCCGCGCTTCTACACAAGCACGTGGATTCTTCAAACGTCAATCTGGTGGTAAAGGTCAGTTTGGTGATGTTTGGATCGAATTTACTCCAAACGAAGAAGGTAAAGGATTCGAGTTCGAAAATGCGATCGTCGGTGGTGTGGTTCCACGTGAATTCATCCCTGCAGTAGAAAAAGGACTTCAAGAATCTATGGCTAACGGTGTTCTTGCTGGCTACCCAATGGTTGACGTGAAAGCGAAGCTTTACGATGGATCATACCACGATGTCGACTCATCTGAAACTGCCTTCAAGATCGCTGCATCTCTTGCTCTTAAAGAAGCAGCTAAATCAGCACAACCAGCTATCCTTGAACCAATGATGCTTGTAACCATCACAGTTCCTGAAGAAAACCTTGGGGATGTTATGGGTCACGTAACTGCTCGTCGTGGACGTGTAGACGGTATGGAAGCACACGGTGCAAGCCAAATCGTTCGTGCTTATGTACCACTTGCTGAAATGTTCGGTTACGCTACTGTCCTTCGTTCTGCAACTCAAGGACGTGGTACTTTCATGATGGTATTTGACCACTACGAAGATGTACCGAAATCAGTACAAGAAGAAATCATTAAAAAAGCTAAAGGTGAAGCATAATTTTACCGTCTAGCTAAAAGCTTTCCTCATAGGAGGAAAGCTTTTTTTGATTCGAAAAGAACTTAAGGCCACTTCCTCATAAGAGATAGTGAAAATGAATATGAAAGTTTGTGTAATATTTCTAATCCTAATGAAATCAGTTGCATTTTAGGGGAAGAAAGTATATAATAATATTGTTGAAAGATGATTTGTAACCTATCAAGTTACTCTTTTCACATAAAAAATTTTTTGATTTTCATAAGGAGGAAATCACGAATGGTAGTTAAAGTTGGTATTAACGGTTTCGGTCGTATCGGTCGTCTTGCTTTCCGTCGTATCCAAAACGTAGAAGGTGTTGAAGTTACTCGCATCAACGACCTTACAGATCCAGTTATGCTTGCACACTTGTTGAAATATGACACAACTCAAGGTCGTTTCGACGGTACTGTGGAAGTTAAAGAAGGTGGATTCGAAGTTAACGGTAAATTCGTTAAAGTTTCTGCTGAACGTGATCCAGAACAAATCGACTGGGCTAACGACGGTGTAGAAATCGTTCTTGAAGCAACTGGTTTCTTTGCTAAGAAAGAAGCTGCTGAAAAACACTTGCACCCAGGTGGAGCTAAGAAAGTTGTTATCACTGCTCCTGGTGGAAACGACGTTAAAACAGTTGTATTTAACACTAACCACGACATTCTTGATGGTACTGAAACAGTTATCTCTGGTGCTTCATGTACTACAAACTGCTTGGCTCCAATGGCTAAAGCTCTTCAAGATAACTTCGGTGTTGTAGAAGGATTGATGACTACTATCCACGCTTACACTGGTGACCAAATGATCCTTGACGGACCACACCGTGGTGGTGACCTTCGTCGTGCTCGCGCTGGTGCAGCTAACATCGTTCCTAACTCAACTGGTGCTGCTAAAGCTATCGGTCTTGTAATCCCAGAATTGAACGGTAAATTGGACGGATCTGCACAACGCGTTCCAACTCCAACTGGATCAGTTACTGAATTGGTTGCAGTTCTTGAAAAGAACGTTACTGTTGATGAAGTAAATGCAGCTATGAAAGCAGCAGCTAACGAATCATATGGTTACACAGAAGATCCAATCGTATCTTCAGATATCGTAGGTATGGCTTACGGTTCATTGTTTGACGCAACTCAAACTAAAGTTCTTGACGTTGACGGTAAACAATTGGTTAAAGTTGTTTCATGGTATGACAACGAAATGTCTTACACTGCACAACTTGTTCGTACTCTTGAATACTTCGCAAAAATTGCTAAATAATTCATGCGTATGATGAGAGGAGGGTGACCTCCTCTTTTTTTGTACTTTTTTTAGTTCCTCCTCACCTTATTATAGGATTTGCTAAAATGAATTGACAGACCTCTCTTTAAAGGGGTAAACTAAATCTGAGTGAAGATTTCCAATCAAGAAAAATGTAAGCGATTGCAGGATAGTGAAGGAGGAGTGTTTTAGGAGATTGGAAATCAGTAAAATAAGATGGAGGTCAAGATGAAAGGTCATCAATTTGAAAAACAACAACGTTTTAGTATCCGAAAATTCAGTGTAGGAGTTTGTTCTGCATTGATTGGATTGGCATTTTTAGGAACGGGGGTAGTCTCAGCAGATGAGACGCATGCGACTAATGAACAACCCTTAGAAGCTTCCACAGCAAATACGGAAGATGTCAATCGTTTGATCAGAGAAGCGGGAGTCTACACTGCAGATGCTGCTTTGCCAACTGCAGAAACAGCAAAACCAGTTGAGGAGGCAACTCCAGCTACGACAGAGGCTGGTCCTGCTAGCACAGAAGCTAGCCCGACGACGACAGATACTCCAGTCGTTTCAGCGACGGAACAACCAAAAGTAGCTGCAGAAAAAGTGGAAGATTTACCAACCAATGAAGAAAAACAATTAAGACCGAAAGAGGTCAAGTTTGATACTTGGGATGATTTGTTGAAATGGGAACCTGGTAAACGAGTAGATGATGATTTGAACAGAGCAAGTGTCCCCCTTGCTAGCCGTTTTCAAGGGAAGCAAATCAACGAGCAAGCCAACCCAGAAGCAAAGATCCAAGCCCTTTCTAACATGAACTCAAAGGCTAAGGATCATGCTTCCGTCGGTGGGGAAGAGTTTAAGGCTTATGCTTTTGACTACTGGCAATATTTGGATTCTATGGTCTTTTGGGAAGGACTTGTCCCTTCAGCAGATGTGATTGATGCGGCCCACCGAAATGGGGTTCCCATTTACGGAACACTCTTTTACAACTGGTCTAGTAGCATCAAGGATCAAGAGCGCTTTGCAGAAACCTTGAAAGAAGATAGTGAAGGCTCAAAAACCTTCCCGATTGCTCGTAAATTGGTTGATTTAGCCAAGTACTATGGTTTCGATGGTTACTTTATCAACCAAGAAACAACAGGGAACTTAGTAGAGCCTTTGGGGCCAAAATTAAGAGATTTCCTTCTTTATACCAAGGAATATGCGAAGAGCGTCAACTATCCGATCAAGTATTCTTGGTATGATGCTATGACTTATGAATATGGTCGCTACCATGAAAATGCACTGGGTGAGTACAACTACAATTTCATGCAGCCTGAAAACGGGGAAAATCCTGTAGATACCTTCTTTGCCAACTTTAACTGGGGCAAATCAGAAGTTGATTATTCGATTAGTACAGCCAAATGGATTAACCGCAATCCTTATGATGTTTTAGCGGGTCTCGAACTTCAAAAAGGAGGTTCTTATAAGACCAATGTCGACTGGAATGCGATTCTAGATGAGCATGGCAAGTTGCGTCTATCTCTTGGGCTTTATGCACCTGATACCATTACAGGTCTAGGAAAGACAGGAGAAGGTTACCATACCCATGAAGATCTATTCTGGACTGGTTTCCAAGGGGATCCAACCAAAGGAAAACCAGCAGACCAATCTTGGTACGGGATGTCCAATCTAGTAGTGGATAAAACGCCAATTACAAGTGCTAATTTCAATACGTCCTTTAATACAGGCCACGGCAAACATTGGTTTGTGGATGGCAAGATTTCTAAAGAAGGGGAGTGGAACTACCGTTCTGTTTCTGGCTACCTTCCAACATGGCGCTGGTGGGTAGAGCATAGTGAAGATAGTACGCCATTAAAAGGTCGCTATGATTTTGATCAAGCCTACAATGGAGGGAACTCTTTAACCTTTGAAGGGGATTTGAAAGCTAATAGCAGTCAAAATGTTATGCTCTATTCTACTAAGATTCCTGTGACAGAAACGACAAAATTAAGTGTGTCTCACAAGGGTGGGGTCGGAGCTGCTGCTTGGGTAGCTGTTGCCACAAAAGAAGACTACTCTGAATACGAATGGAAGGAATTGACACCGAGTGCGGATTGGTCTACTCAAACCTTTGATTTGGGAGGCTTGGCGGGTAAGACTATTTATGCCGTTAAGATGTTCTTTGATCATGATGCAGATGTCAAAGATTACAAGTTCAACCTCGGTCAATTGTCGATTACGTCCAACCAAGAAAAACCAGTAGCCCCATCTGAAGTGACTGTTCGGGCAAAACGCCTGCAAAATGCCCAGGAAGCGGAGGCTGTCCTTAATTTTAAAGGGGTTGCGGACGCAGATTATTATGAAGTCTATGAAAAAGACGGCGACAACTGGCGTCTCTTAACAGGGTCTTCTGCGACAACCGTCTATCTACCAAAAGTTAGCCGTTCAGCAAGTGCTGAAGGAACGACTCAGGACCTCAAGGTTGTGGCAGTTGGGAAGAACGGCCAACGTTCAGATGCAGGAACTGTGGCCTTTGATTGGGGTATGACCGTGTCAGATACCAGTCTTCCAAAAGCCCTTGCACCAAACGTGGTGATTGGAGCCAAAGTCATTGGTTCGAGCTTCCCAGATGCGGATGGTAGTGAAGGCATCGAAGGTATGTTAAATGGTACCATTACCAGTCTTTCAGATAAATGGTCTTCTGCTCAATTGAGTGGAACAGTCGATATTCGCTTGACACAACCACGGACCATTGTTCGTTGGGTCATGGACCATGCCGGTGCGGGTGGAGAATCTGTCGACGATGGCAAGATGAATACCCGTGACTTCGACCTTTACTACAAGGATGAAGCGGGTGAGTGGAAGCTCGCTAAGGAAGTTCGTGGCAATAAAGCCCATGTGTCCGACATTACACTCGACCATCCAATCAAGGCTCAAGAATGGCGTCTCCATGTCATTACGGCAGATAACGGAACCCCATGGCAAGCCATCCGGATTTACAACTGGAAGATGTATGAAAGTCTGGATACGGAAACGGTCAACATCCCGATGAAACATGCTGCAGCGCAAAACTTAGGCAATCATTTTGTCCAAGTCGGCTTCAAAGATGTACCGGCCAATACCACACTGACTCTTTATGCCGATAAAGAAGCGACTAGCCCAATTGCGACCATGACAGCCAATCAAGCTGGAAATCTGATCTTTAAACCACTGGCTTTTGAATCAACCCCATCTCTTCTCTACTATCGTGCGCAAGAACCTGGCAAAGATATCAGTAATGTTCTAGCGATCGAAGTTCCAAAAAATGATAAAGAAATTGCGGGACTTCAATTTGAAGATGGTTTGACCAAGAAGGTTTACCGGGAAGGGGATGCTCTTTCCTTGAAAGGGGCGACTCTCCGTGTTCATTATAAAGATGGCCAAGCAGATCAACTGGTCAACCTCACCAACTCAGGTGTAGAGATTCATGGATTTGACAGTAGCAAGCTTGGAGAACAACACCTAGAAGTTTCTTACCTTGGTCAGAAATTGGATAAGACTCTCACTGTTTTTGTGGTCAGTGCAGAGGAAGCAGGTGAAAAAGCAGTTGCTGGTCTAGAATTGACCGACAAACCAAAAGTAGAATATATCGTCGGCGAAGCATTGGAAAAAGAAGGCGGACGCTTTACAGTTGTCTTTGATGATGAAACAACCGAAACGCACGCCTTGACCGATGAAGGGGTTGAAGTAACTGGTTTTGATGCGAGCAAGGAAGGCCGTCAAACCATCACTATCCATTACAAAGGAGCTAGCACAAGCTTTGATGTCCTCGTTAATCCAAAACCAGCTCTCAACGATGAATACCTCAAGCAAAAATTGGCTGAAGCTGAAGCTGCAAAAGCCAAAGTAGACTTTACATTTGCTAGTCCTGAAGTCAAAGAAGCCTTGCTGGCTGGAATGGCTGCTTCTGAAAAAGTCTTGAAAGAGCATGATACCAGCACACAAGATCAAGTCAATGAGCAGTTGAACCAATTGACCGCTCTCTTGAAAGCCTTGGATGGACAAGCTAATCTAGTCAAAGAGAAAGAAGCTCTTTCTGCTCTGACAGAGGAAGCGACCGCTCTATTAGCAAGTAAGCCAAACCACCCTTCTGGTGACGCTTTACAGTCACTGGTTGAGAAAAATAAAGAACTCCTAGCTTCTTCAGAACTCACTCCTGAAGCGTTCGCAACCGCAAAAACAGGTCTAGAAACATTGATTGCGCTCCTGAAAGAAGATAAGCCAGCGGTCTTTGTAGACCCTGTGACTGGAGTCGAAGTTCAATTCTCTAACTTGGAGACTACTGCTATTAAGGGACTAAAAGTCGCGAAAGTTGAAGCCAATCAGGCAGAAAAAGAAGAGCTGAAGGGACGAGAAGCGACTATCTTTGATATCGAAGGAGTCGATGCAAGTGGTCAGGATGTCGATACCCAGCATCCATCCCTTGTGAAAATCCCTGTGGATAAGGATAAAGAAGTGGAGCAAGTTCTCTTCTTCCCAGAAGGTCAAGCACCTCAATCCTTAGCCTTTGAGCGAGAAGGAGATACCGTTATCTTTACAGCTCCTCACTTTACCCACTATGCGATTGTCTATAAGTCAGCAAAAACGGAAGGACCAGATCAACCGATCCAACCAGAGGAGCCGGCTAAACCTGATCAGCCTGTTCAACCGGCTCAACCAAATCAGCCAGTCCAACCAAGTACCCCAGTGACTCCGGATCCAGCTAATCCACTGAAGCCTACAAATTCATCTCAAGTGGATCAGTTGGCCCCAACGACTTCTACTCAACCGGGTCATCAAGAGGAAGATCACAAGGATATGGTCGATCAAGAGATCCATCAGTTGTTAAGTGCCCACCAAGGAGCGAACTCACAGCCAACGGTTCAGCAAGGAACAAAAGATGCAAGCAAAGAAAGTCAATCGGAACACTTGCCAAATACGGCAAGCCTAGAAGCTTCCTTTGCAGCAGAAGCTGTTCTCTTAGCAGCCTTAGGCGGCTTCCTCTTGGCTGGTAAGAGGAAAGAAGAGTAAGTCTTTTACAGGATTCTTTCGTTCTTTTAAAAAGTCACTCTCAAAAAAACCTCTCTGGTAAAAACCAGAGAGGTTTGATCTTGTTTAGAGGATATTAAAAGGCATTCCAAAGGAGGACAAAAATAAGAATACAGCCCCAAGCGTTTCCTGTACGTCTCTGAACTAGAAGCATTCCATAAATAAGAATGAAAACAGTTCCTTCTTGTAAGAGTGACAATGAGTCAAAACCAATCATCCCGTGGATGAGCAAGCAGATTAAAGCACACACAAATGCTCCTAGATTCCATACTCCTTTTACGTACTGAGGATAGCGGAGGTTGATTTTTTGGACAATCACAACATAATTAAAACCCTCCCAGAATCCCCAAATAAGAGAAATGAGAAGATAGCCCAAGAAATTGGTTGGGAAGGGACTGGATAAGACTTCTTTTGTTAGGAGGATGGATTGAAAAGGAAGATAGGAATGCATCTGACCTGAAGCTATGAGGAAAATGAGAAGAGGTAAGGCAATAAGAACTGTTTGAAGGATAGTTGGAAAGAATTTTTTCTTAACCAGTCCATATTTCTGTATGCTTTCTTTTCTACGAATAAGGACAGCACTAGTTCCCAAGCCAGCTACAGAAAATTGACAAAGTGCGAGAACGATTAAGCGAATCCAGAGAGAATGGTCTGGGCTTCTAGTGAAGTTGATGATTGGCTCCTGAAAAGCTAGAAAGCCCATCAGTGGAAGCAAGGTGAAAAGTGCCAAGATATTTAAATCTTTGTCGGCTTCTTTTTGTTGAGTAGATAATCCTTCTTTCATTTATATCTCCTTTTTATCCCTATTATAGGGTCTCTTGGTTAGACTGTCAATAAGAGGGGAAAAGCATTGGATTTTTCTACCTCTTTTACAGCTTTTGTGATATAATTATCATGTATTAAAAAAAGAAGGAGTCATATCCAATGGCAAAATTGACTGTTAAAGACGTTGACTTGAAAGGGAAAAAAGTTCTCGTTCGTGTTGACTTCAATGTTCCTGTAAAAGATGGCGTGATCACTAACGATAACCGTATCACTGCAGCTCTTCCAACAATCAAGTACATCCTTGAACAAGGTGGACGTGCAATCCTCTTCTCTCACCTTGGACGTGTGAAAGAAGAAGCAGACAAAGAAGGTAAATCACTTGCTCCTGTAGCGGCTGACTTGGCTGCTAAATTGGGTCAAGACGTTGCTTTCCTTCCAGGTGTTACTCGTGGTGCTGAATTGGAAGCAGCGATTAACGCTCTTGAAGATGGACAAGTTCTTTTGGTTGAAAACACTCGTTTCGAAGATGTTGACGGCAAGAAAGAATCTAAAAACGATCCTGAACTTGGTAAATACTGGGCATCACTTGGAGATGGTATCTTCGTAAACGATGCATTCGGTACAGCTCACCGTGCACACGCATCTAACGTTGGTATCTCAGCAAACGTTGAAAAAGCAGTTGCTGGATTCCTTCTTGAAAACGAAATTGCTTACATCCAAGAAGCAGTTGAAGCTCCAGAACGTCCATTCGTGGCTATCCTTGGTGGTTCAAAAGTTTCAGACAAGATCGGTGTGATCGAAAACTTGCTTGAAAAAGCTGATAAAGTTCTTATCGGTGGTGGGATGACTTACACATTCTACAAAGCTCAAGGTATCGAAATCGGTAACTCACTTGTAGAAGAAGACAAATTGGATGTCGCTAAAGCTCTTCTTGAAAAAGCAAACGGCAAATTGATCTTGCCAGTTGACTCAAAAGAAGCAAACGCATTTGCTGACTACACTGAAGTGAAAGACACTGAAGGTGAAGCAGTAGACCCAGGTTTCCTTGGTTTGGATATCGGTCCTAAATCTATCGCTAAATTTGACGAAGCTTTGACTGGTGCGAAAACAGTTGTATGGAACGGACCTATGGGTGTATTTGAAAACCCTGACTTCCAAGCTGGTACAATCGGTGTAATGGACGCTATCGTAAAACAACCAGGTGTTAAATCAATCATCGGTGGTGGTGACTCAGCTGCCGCAGCGATCAACCTTGGACGTGCAGACAAGTTCTCATGGATCTCTACTGGCGGTGGAGCATCAATGGAACTTCTTGAAGGTAAAGTTCTTCCAGGACTTGCAGCCTTGACTGAAAAATAAGACGGTTCCTCATGAACCATAGAAGAAGCACCGAAAGGTGCTTTTTTTAGAATGTATACAACCAAATTTTTATATAAGATAAGTTAAGTGATTCTGTATCGAAATAAAATGTAATCTCATTTTTAAAATTAATCAAGAAAATCCCGAAACTTTCCGCTGTGATAAAAGTGCTTGAAACATTTGTTTCAAGCACTCGGGAGTTTTGAAACTTTAGGTTCAAAACTAAGTCATGGAACTTCTTCGAAGTTCGCTGACGTCCGTACTCACCTAAGGAAAGTTTTTAAGATGACTTTGTAGAGTAGAAGGAAGCTAGTCGATCTTCATTTCCCCGCTTGAACCTTTCTAGAAATATGTTAGAATAAAAGAGATAGAAAGATAGGGGACAATGGATTACTTTAAACGACATAAATTTGACCGTTCCAAATTTCGATTAGGAATGCGAACCTTCAAAACAGGGATAGCCGTTTTTCTGGTTCTATTGATTTTTGGTATCTTTGGCTGGCGGGGCTTGCAGATTGGGGCGCTGACAGCTGTCTTTAGTTTGAGAGAAGATTTTGATAAGAGTGTTCACTTCGGAGCTTCGCGCGTGATGGGCAACAGTATCGGTGGTTTTTATGCCCTGCTGTTCTTTATGATCAAGATTCTCTTCCACAATGCTTTTTGGGTGACCCTGATTTTTGTGCCCATTGCGACCATGTTAACCATAATGACAAACGTCGCTATGAACAACAAAGCTGGAATCATCGGTGGAGTTTCAGCCATGTTGATCATCACCCTCTCCATTCCGACAGGAGAAACGTTCCTATATGTTTTTGCCCGCATCTTTGAAACCTTTATCGGAGTCTTCGTTGCGATTTTAGTCAATTCAGATGTGGATCGGATTCGGGACTTTATAAAAGAAAGAAAAAAAACCATGTGAGATTATGTGACATTTTAATCTTGACATCGGTTTTTTTTGCGTTATAATAGAATAGAAAGGGGGTCTTGTATGAAAGAAAAGGAATTAAGACGAACGTTAGCGGTCTTTCCGATTGGTAGTGTTATGAAATTGACAGATTTAACAGCTCGTCAAATTCGCTACTACGAAGATCAACAACTCATTACTCCAGATCGAACAGAGGGCAATCGTCGGATGTTTTCTCTCAACGATATGGATCGCCTGTTGGAAATTAAGGATTATTTATCTGAAGGCCTTAATATTGCAGGAATTAAAAAACGGATTGCTGAGAAAGAAGCTCAACGTCAAGCTGCCAAGATTGTCAGTGAAAAGGATGTCCGTAAGGCCCTTCACCGTGACATTCTCCAGCAAAGTCGCTTTCATACAACCTCATCGCCATATGGTCAGTTACGCTGATCATTCTTTTTGCTAAATGCTATACTCATAAGGAGACACACATGTCAATTACTGTTGAAGATATTCGTCGCGAAGTCAAAGAAAAAAATGTAACCTTTATTCGGTTGATGTTCTCAGATATCTTAGGGACCATGAAAAACGTTGAAATTCCAGCGACAGATGAACAGTTGGAAAAGGTTCTCTCAAACAAGGCCATGTTTGATGGATCTTCTATCGAAGGGTTTGTTCGGATTAATGAGTCTGATATGTATCTCTATCCAGACTTGGACTCTTGGACGGTTTTCCCTTGGGGAGATGAGAACGGTAGTGTCGCAGGCTTGATTTGTGATGTCTATACAACAGAAGGGGAACCCTTTGCAGGAGACCCACGTGGGAACCTCAAACGTGCCCTTCGTCACATGGAAGAAGTTGGCTTCAAATCTTTCAACCTTGGACCAGAGCCAGAGTTCTTCCTCTTTAAGCTCGATGAAAATGGGGATCCAACTCTTGAAGTGAATGACAAGGGTGGCTATTTTGATTTGGCGCCTACAGACCTTGCGGATAACACTCGCCGTGAGATCGTCAATGTCTTGACTCAAATGGGATTTGAAGTAGAAGCCAGTCACCACGAAGTGGCCGTAGGTCAGCATGAAATTGACTTTAAGTACGATGAAGTGCTTCGTGCTTGTGACAAGATTCAAATCTTTAAACTCGTTGTCAAAACCATTGCTCGCAAACATGGTTTGTATGCAACCTTTATGGCTAAACCAAAATTTGGGATTGCTGGTTCCGGGATGCACTGCAATATGTCCTTGTTCGACGCTGAAGGAAACAATGCCTTCTTTGATCCAAATGATCCAAAAGGAATGCAGTTGTCAGAAACAGCTTATCACTTCCTTGGAGGTTTGATCAAGCACGCCTACAACTACACAGCCATCATGAACCCAACCGTTAACTCCTACAAACGTTTGGTTCCAGGTTATGAAGCACCTGTTTACATCGCTTGGGCTGGCCGCAACCGTTCACCATTGGTTCGTGTACCAGCTTCACGCGGTATGGGAACACGCCTTGAGTTGCGCTCAGTAGACCCAATGGCCAACCCTTATATTGCAATGGCTGTTCTCTTGGAAGTTGGTTTGCACGGGATTGAGAACAAAATCGAAGCACCAGCTCCTATCGAAGAAAACATCTACATCATGACTGCAGAAGAGCGTAAAGAAGCTGGAATCACTGACCTCCCATCTACCCTTCACAATGCTTTGAAAGCCTTGACCGAAGACGAAGTTGTTAAGGATGCTCTTGGTGAACATATCTATACCAGCTTCTTGGAAGCCAAACGGATCGAGTGGGCAAGCTATGCAACCTTTGTTTCACAATGGGAAATTGATAACTACTTGGACTT
This sequence comes from Streptococcus sp. 343_SSPC, assembly GCF_001072385.1. Classification (NCBI taxonomy): domain Bacteria; kingdom Bacillati; phylum Bacillota; class Bacilli; order Lactobacillales; family Streptococcaceae; genus Streptococcus; species Streptococcus sp. 343_SSPC. The sequence continues at coordinate 62,616 of NZ_JVKU01000014.1, forward strand.
GTACTAAGCAAATTTATCCAAAAATGAGCTAGGTTTGATGACCTGGCTCATTTTTCATACAAAGAAAATGGATGGGACCGACAGGTCTCATCCATTCTTTTTACTTAATTTTCTTCATCTGGTGTCAAAATCATCGGGATGATGATAGGTTCACGTTCCGTGCTTTCGTAAAGGAAAGGACGAAGGGCGTTGACAATGGCACCGTGTACGGTTTGAATGTTGGCATCTTTGTTTTTCAAGGCGATTCGAATAGCATTGAAAAGGATGCGTTGACTTTCACGGATCAGGTCACCGGACTCTCTCATATAGATGAAGCCACGGCTGAGGATATCTGGTCCAGCTAAAATCATTTTCGACTTGAAGTCAACTGTCGCAACAGCTAGGACAACCCCATCTTCTGATAAATCTTTGCGGTCACGAAGGACAGCCGCTCCGATTTCTCCGATGCGATTTCCGTCGACATAGATATCTTGAGCATTGAAGCTTCCTGCGATACGAGCTGAGTTAGCCGTCAGGGCAAGAACATCTCCGTTGCTCATGATGAAGATGTTATCTTTTTCTACTCCACAATCACGCGCAAGTCCAGCGTGAATCTTCTGCATACGGTACTCACCGTGGACAGGCATGAAGTATTTGGGTTTGATCAAGCGCAACATGAGCTTTTGTTCTTGTTGGCCACCGTGTCCAGAGGTATGGATATTGTTAATCTTACCGTGGATGACATCGACTCCCGCTTCCGAGATGATATTGATCAATTTATTCACACTAGTTGTATTCCCAGGAATTGGACTAGATGAGAAGATAACGGTATCACCCGGTTGCAATTGCACCTGGCGGTGGGTTCCATTAGCGATACGAGACAGTGCCGCCATAGGCTCCCCTTGGCTACCTGTACACATAATGAGGATTTCGTTTGCCGGGTAGTCTTTGATTTCACTTGGTTCAATAATCGTTCCAGGTGGTACCTTGATATAGCCAAGCTCAATTCCGTTGACAATGGCTTTTTCCATCGAGCGTCCAAAGACAACAATCTTGCGGCCAGTTTTAACAGCGGCATCTGCAGCCTGTTGGAGACGGAAGATGTTGGATGCAAAGGAAGCAAAGATGATGCGTCCATGAATGCCTTCAATAATCTTCATAATGGATTGGCCAACGACTTTTTCAGAGTTGGTAAAGGTTGGGACTTCCGCGTTGGTTGAGTCAGAAAGCAGACAGAGGACGCCTTCCTCTCCTAGTGCAGCCATCCGGTGAAGGTCGGCCGGCTCACCAACAGGTGTGAAGTCAAATTTAAAGTCTCCTGTGCAGACGATTTTTCCTTGAGGCGTATGAAGAACAATCCCCAAAGGTTCTGGAATGGAGTGGGTTGTACGGAAGAAGGTTGCTTTAATATGCTTAAAGGTCAACTCCGTATTTTGGTTGATTTCATAGAGTTTGGCACCACGAAGGAGGCCATGCTCTTCCAATTTTCCACGAATAAGGGCTAGGGCCAAAGGTCCAGCATAGATTGGCACATTGGCTTGCTTCAAGAGGAAGGGAATTCCTCCGATGTGGTCTTCATGCCCGTGGGTAATCAAGACACCTTTGACACGATCGATATTTTCAACGATATAGGAATAGTCAGGAATCACGTAATCAATCCCTAACAAATCATCTTCAGGGAACTTGATCCCTGCATCCACAATGATGATTTCGTCTTGGTATTCAATCCCATAGGTATTTTTACCGATTTCCCCGAGACCTCCAATGGCGAAAACACCAACTTCTTCAGGTTTTAAGGTATATGCCATGGATTAGAACTCCGTAATTTCAAATGCGCCAGACTCTTTTTCATATTCTAGGTGTTGGTCTGACAAGAGAGTGATAAATTCGATATTGTAAGATGTATTTTCTTCAACAAGGCGACGAGCTTCAATGCGTCCTTCTAACTCATTCTTCGCATCAATATCGAGATAGAGGGCATGAGTCGTTTCACGACGAGGGTTGCGTTCTTTTGTTTCTTGGTAGAAAACTTTGTAAATCATTTCGTTTCGGTTCCTTTCACATGTTCGGACTGTAGCAGAAAAGAAACAGCTAGTAGCTAGCTGAGACACCTATTCTTGCTTTCTTTTGTCCTGATTCGATACAATTATTATTCATTATACCATAAATAGGCTCTAAGGAAAAGATGCAAGCGGGTTCTGAGAGCAGAAGGAAGCGCTTTTTTAGAAGGGATAGAGAGCAGTTGATTTCACAGTCTGAGGGTGCTTCCTCTACCGTTTGGCGTCTATTTGTAGTATAATATGAAGCAGACAACGAGGAGAAAACATGAAAGTATTAGCATTTGACACCTCCAGTAAGGCCCTATCCGTTGCCCTTTTGGAGGAAGAAAACCGATTAGCAGAGTTGACACTGACGATCAAGAAAAACCACAGCATTACCTTGATGCCTACTATTGAATTTTTAATGGCCAGCATTGATTGGAAACCGACGGATTTGGACCGTATCGTAGTAGCAGAAGGGCCTGGATCCTATACCGGCTTACGAATTGCGGTAGCAACGGCTAAAACCCTAGCTCAAACGCTAAAGATTGACTTAGTAGGGGTGTCGAGCTTACTAGCCTTGGTACCAGAAGAGATAGAAGGTCTGGCCATTCCAGTCATGGATGCGCGGCGCAACCATGTCTATGCGGGCTTTTACCAAGAGGATCAGCTGGTCTACCCGGAGGCTCACCTTTCTTTTGAAGCCGTATTAGAAAGAGCAAAGGGAGCTGAAAAGGTGACCTTCCTTGGGGAAGTGGAGGCCTTTCGTGAACAGATACAAGAAGCCTTGCCAAATGCTCAGATGGTAGAAACCCTACCGGATGCGGTACGGATTGGTCGACTAGGACTTACAAAAGAAGCTGTCTCCGTTCATGGCTTTGTGCCCAACTACCTTAAGCGGGTAGAAGCTGAAGAAAACTGGCTCAAGGACCATCAAGAGTCCGGTCAGTCCTACATCAAACGCCTATGATCCGAATCGAGAAGGAGGCGGGGCGATTCGATTTAGCCCCTCAGTTGGTAGAAATCTTAGACGATGTCTATGGACAAAGTCCTTGGACCTTGGAGCAAGTCCTAGCGGATATCGGTCAACCTCAAAATTGGTATGCCTTGGCCTATAGTGGGGAAGCATTGGTCGGCTTCTTGGCCATGCAAGAAACTCTCTATGAGCTAGAGGTCGTCCAAATTGCTGTTCGAAAAGAGTGGCAAGGGCGAGGGATTGCTCGTCAGCTATTAGAAATCCTTCCTCAGGAGAAAGAGGTCTTTTTAGAGGTGAGAGAAGGAAACACTCCGGCTCGGACTCTCTATCAGAAACAAGGATTTAAAGAAATTGGTTGCCGGAAAGGGTATTATCATGCACCTACCGAAGACGCCATTATGATGAAAAGGGAAGCAAATGAAGGATAGATATATTTTGGCATTTGAAACATCTTGTGATGAGACCAGTGTCGCCGTCTTAAAGAACGATACAGAGCTCTTGTCCAATGTCATTGCCAGCCAAATTGAAAGCCATAAACGCTTCGGGGGAGTGGTTCCAGAAGTTGCCAGTCGGCACCATGTCGAAGTCATTACGGCCTGTATTGGGGAAGCGCTAGAAGAAGCGGGAATTACAGAAGAAGAAGTCACAGCGGTTGCGGTAACTTACGGACCAGGTCTGGTTGGAGCTCTTTTGGTCGGTCTTGCTGCAGCCAAGGCCTTTGCTTGGGCCCATGGGATTCCTTTGATTCCTGTCAATCATATGGCAGGGCACTTGATGGCCGCTCAAAGCGTTGAGGTTTTAGAATTTCCGCTCTTGGCCTTGCTGGTCAGCGGAGGACACACTGAGTTGGTCTATGTCTCGGAGGCGGGTGATTATAAGATCGTTGGGGAAACACGTGATGATGCAGTGGGTGAGGCCTATGATAAGGTCGGCCGCGTAATGGGCTTGACCTATCCAGCCGGTCGTGAGATTGACGAGTTGGCACATAAGGGTCAGGATATCTACGATTTCCCACGTGCCATGATCAAGGAAGACAATCTGGAGTTCTCATTCTCAGGGCTCAAATCAGCCTTTATCAATCTCCACCACAATGCCGAGCAAAAAGGCGAGAGCCTGTCCAAGGAAGACCTATCGGCTTCCTTCCAAGCAGCGGTGATGGATATCTTGATGGCCAAGACTAAAAAAGCCCTAGAAAGATACCCTGTTAAGACCCTGGTGGTGGCGGGAGGAGTCGCGGCCAACCAAGGATTACGTGAACGCCTGGCTTCTGAGATCACAGATGTTAAGGTCATCATTCCTCCTCTACGTCTCTGCGGGGACAATGCGGGGATGATTGCCTATGCCAGTGTCAGCGAATGGAATAAGGGAAATTTTGCTAGATTAGACCTCAATGCTAAGCCTAGCCTTGCTTTTGATCCGATAGAAGAGAACTTAGATTAGTTAAAAAACGAACATAAACGACGGGAGGACGATTTCCGTCCCTTTTTTGTTATAATAGAGAGCATCAAAAAAGAAAGGAAGAAAGAGTGGAAAAGAATTTTCAGCAGGGGGTCAGGGATGCCCTTCCGACAGCCTTGGGTTATATCAGTATTGGCTTGGCCTGTGGTGTGGTGGCGTCTCCCTATCTCTCCCCTTTAGAAATGGGCTTGATGAGTCTCTTGGTTTACGCGGGGGCTTCTCAGTTTGCTATGATATCTTTGATTGCCGTTCATTCGTCCCTTATGAATATTGCCTTAACCGTCTTTTTCATCAATTTGCGCAATATGCTTATGAGTCTGCATACCTCCCCTGATTTCAAGGAGGCTAGCCTGGTCCATAATATTGGAATTGGTAGTTTGTTGACAGATGAGAGTTACGGGGTTTATTTGAGTGAAAAATTGAAAAGTGACCGGATCACTGTTCCCTGGATGCATGGCAATAATGTGGTCGGTTATCTAGCTTGGGGCTCCTCAACTATTTTGGGGACAGCGCTGGGTTCCCTCTTGCCCAATCCTAGAGCCTTCGGCCTGGACTTCGCCTTAGTTGCTATGTTTATTGGGATTTTTGCAGGTCAGTTTCAAGGCATGCGTTTGACTGAGAAGATGGCTACCATGCTCCTTGTTTTAGGTGCAGTGGCCCTTAGCTTTTTCCTCTTGACCTTCTTTTTGACCCAATCCTTGGCCGTTTTAGTGGCTACTTTAACAGGCTGTTTCGTGGGGGTGATGTGCGATGCGCGTGAATAGTTGGATTTTCTTGGTTATTTTGACGTCCGCAGTGGTCACCTGGATTCCACGCATTCTGCCCTTCGTTCTGGTCAAATACCGGGGTCTGCCAGATCCAGTTCTGCGTTTTCTAAAGTACCTTCCCATTGCCATCATTTTTGCCCTAATCCTTTCCAGTCTGATAGAGGGGAAAGTAGGCCAGCTTCCTCAAGTTCGGTGGGTGGATCTGGTCGCAACCATTCCGACCATGATAGTAGCCTTTCGCTACAAAAACCTAATGGGTACGGTTCTATTTGGGATTGTCTTGGTTGCCCTCTTACGTTTGCTTGTCACCTGAATCTCCTGAATTTTTAGATAGATTACTGTTTATTACGAATATTACAAAAATATTTCAAAAATACTTGACATTGAGTAATATTGTAATATAATAGTTTTTATCAAATGAAGTGAGGGATCATCATGATGAAAAAATGGACAAGTTTAGCACTTTTAGGATTAACTTCTGCAAGCCTACTCGTAGCTTGTGGTTCAAAAAAAGAAGAGAACAAATCTTCTGCCAAAGAAGCACAAACGACGGTGAAGTCTAGTCAGAAAAAAGCAAAGGCTGCTTCTGGTAAGAAAGAGACAAAAGCTACTGAAACGGATGCGCAAGAAGGGGCACAAGCTGCTTCTCAAGATGCAGGAAACTCAGGTCAAACCAATGCAGGATCTGGTGCAGCAAGCACTAACAAGGCCACAGATTCGTCTCAAATGGTGCCAGAAGAGCTGGTAGGGACTTGGACAGGAACAACTGAAATTGCCAAAGATGTTCAAATGACCGTGGCTGCAGACGGTACGGTCACTACAACAGCGAACTTTTATCAAGCTGATTTGAATCCTGTTCGTACTGCAACAACGAAAGCCAAGGCAGTTCAAGCATCTGGTAATGTCTATTACTGGGAAACAGACGAACCTGGCGCTTTTGATGCCCTTCTTCCAGGGATTGCTGGACTTGGGGGAGCCAATATGAAGGTAAAACCCGGCTTCATCTTAGAAGAGGGCCATTATACACCGATTGTATTTGTAACAGGGCTTAATGAAGACTTTGATTATAACAAATACAATGATTTCCGTGTTTCCCTTACAAAATAAAGAAAAATCCACGAATCCCTAAGGAGTCGTGGATTTTGTTTTAGATAAATTGTGTAATAAAAACAATGAGGATGATGATTGGGATCCCAAAGCGAAGCAAGAAAACCCAGAGCTTGAAGAAGAAGTGCTTGGTTTTCTCTTCTCCCACCTTGAGTTCTTCTTGGGCTAGGACTTGATCAAAGATATAGCCTGTAAATAGGGAGAGGCAGAGAGCTCCAAAAGGCATGAGGAGGTTGGAAACCAAAAAGTCCATACAATCAAAGAAGGATTTTCCAAAAAGGGTCCACTTGGAGAGTACTCCATAGGAAAGGGCAGATGGGATCCCAAAGACAAAGGTCAGAAGACCAATGATTTGGCTCCATTTAGCCCGCTGTTTGTTGTTTTGGTTGGTGACGTTCCCGACATTAATCTCTAACATGACGACGGATGAGGTAATGGTCGCAAAGAGGAAGAGAAGAAGGAAAAGCAGGTAGAAGAGGGTACCAAAAGGCATCTTGTCAAAGACTTGTGGCAGGACTACAAAGAGGAGGCCCGGTCCACTAGTAGAAGGGATTTGAAAGGCTGACATGGCTGGGAAAATCGCCAAGCCTGCCATGATAGAAACGGCGATATTCATGAAGACGACGGAAATCCCGGATTGGACCAGGTCAGTGTCCTTGTCCAAATAAGAAGCATAAGTCAACATGGCTGTCACCCCTAGCGAGAGGGCGAAAAATGATTGGCCCAAAGCGTAGAGCAGACCTTGGCTAGTCATCTTGGAGAAGTCTGGCTTGAGGAAATAGCTAACTCCCTCCCAAGCGCCAGGTAAGGTCAAGGAACGACCAATCATGACTAAGAAGATAATGAAGAGAAGTGGCATCATGAATTTTGAGGCCTTTTCAATCCCTTGTTCCACCCCCTTGGAAACAATCAAGACATTGAGGAGGATGAAGATGGCCTGGGCCCCAAGAGCCAACCAGGGATTTGAAATAATCTCTCCAAAGAGCTGGGTATAGTCACTAACTGAGAGAAGCTGGAATAACTCTCCCAAGGCTACTCCCAAATAAATCAGAATCCAGCCACCGATGACACTGTAGAAGGAGAGGAGGATAAACAGGGCAAAGGCACCAATCCAACCGATCCCATCATAAAGGCGACGACCACCAAGCTTTCCAAAGGTCTTAATGGCAGAGACACCAGCTGCACGTCCTAGGGTAAATTCAGCCAGTAAGAGGGGGAAGCCGATAAGTAGAGTTGCTATCAAAAAAACAAGAAGGAAACTTCCGCCCCCGTTAGCAGCGGTCATATAGGGGAACTTCCAAACAGCCCCAAGCCCAATTGCAGAACCTGCAGAGGCTAGGATAAAGCCAATTTTGGAACCCCATTGAGATTTTTCCATATGGATTCTCCATTTCTAATTCAAATATAGGAAGAAAGCAAAGGCCAGCAAAGGCTCTTTCATAGACAAAAGAAAAAGGCTATTTAGTACGAACTAAATAGCCATAAAACGCAAAGTGACATCTCTAAGAAGACGACTCTTATGTTTGTTGCTGGATTTGTTCTAAAAATAATCCTAACATCTTTTGAAAAAGCTGTCAATAGTGGAGACTCCCGGCCACCCAACCGGTACAGAGGGCAGAAGTAATGTTAAATCCTCCTGTATGGGCATTGATATCCAGGACCTCCCCAGCAAAATGAAGACCGGGGACCAACTTACTTTCTAAGGTCTTGGGATTGATTTCCTTGAGGCTGACACCTCCCTTAGTCACAAAGGACTTGGCCAAGGACATCTTCCCTGTTACAGGAATAGAAAGTTCCTTGACCTTAGTTAGGACAGCATCCACCTCTTTTGGAGAGAGTTGTTTCACCTTTTCCGGAAGATCCTGAGCAAAGAATTCCGCCAGGCGTTCTGGCAGATAGGCCTTCAGAACATTCTTTAGAGATTTTTCCCGGTTTTCCTCTAGGATTGCAGTGAGTTCTTCCTTAGAATAGTGAGGGAGACTATCTAGTGTCAGGATCTCTCCCCCCTTGACAAAGCTTGACATGCGAAGGGCAGCTGGGCCAGACAGTCCAAAGTGGGTAAAGAGGAGGTCATGGGTAATGTGGTGTTTGCCATAGTGGAGAGTTACATCGTCTAAGGAAATCCCTTGAAGGGCCTTGTGGGGGAAATCTGTCAGGAGGGGGCTTTCAGCAGCTTCTAGTTCTGTGATAGTGTGGTGGAAGTGACGGGCGATATCGTGTCCAAAGCCGGTAGAACCCGTCGAAGGGTAGGATTTCCCACCGGTTGTCAAAATCAAGCGGTCTGCAGTCCAGGTCTCATCTTTGGATTTGATGACGAATTGTCCATCGATTTTCTTCACAGAGGTTACCTCTACTTGGCAGCGGACTTGACCGCCAAGCTCGGCAATCTTATCTGTCAGAGCTTGAATAATCGTTTGGGAACGATCTGAAGCTGGAAAGACACGACCATGGTCTTCGACCTTGAGCTTGACCCCGTTTTCTGTGAAGAAGCGGATGATATCATGATTGTCAAATTGAGAAAAGACACTATAGAGGAAACGTCCGTTTCCTGGAATACCTGCTAGGAGATCGTCCAGGCTTCCATTGTTGGTCACATTGCACCGACCTCCACCAGTCCCAGCTAGTTTTTTCCCTAGTTTGCGGTTCTTTTCCAAGAGGAGGGTTGCTTGCCCGTAGAAGGCGCTGGAGATGGTGGCCATCATACCAGCAGGGCCTCCTCCGATGACAATGGTATCGTAGTGGTTCATAAGGTCTCCTTTTTCTTGTCTCGTTTTATTTCCAGTTCATTGTAACATAAAAAATGGACCCTGTCCCCAGGCTCCACTTTTTATGAGTTAATTGTCTTCGTCTGGATTTTGACGGAGGTGGATGGAATAACGCTTAGGTGGGTAAATACCGATTTCAGGACCCCAGCGTGGGAAGAGCTGATTGGTTTTCTTCCCAGCAGCGTACTTGGCTTCTGCCGCCATTTCCCAGAGCTCTTCGTAGAGATCGCCGAGCAAGAAGTCGAGCTCTTGATAATAGAGGTCTGGCTTTCCGTAGTCACTAAGGCTTAGTTCCATCAAACCATAGACTTGTAGCTTATGGTCCATGAGTCTACGTCCGTCCACCTTGTTAGAGTGAACGATAATGCGTCCGAAGGGATCATTTCTTCGGATGCGTTCGAGCTCTTTGTAGGCGTTGATTCCAGAATTTCCTTGACAGGAGAAGAAGTAAATGTTTTTCAAGTCATAGTCAATATAGGAGATATTTCCATTATAGACCAGCTTGACTGGTAGATTACGAACCCGTTTTTTCTCTAGATAGTTGTTAATATGTTCGACCAACATCTTAGAGGGATAATTGTATTCAATGACATAGATCATAGTTTCTTTCCTTTGCTATTGAGTAAATAACTGAGCTATCTTTCAGTTACGGTTAGTATACAAGCTTTTGAAGTCAGATTGGGGGAAAAATCTATTTGGTTCATTTTTGAAGCTATTCGGTTCATTTTAGAGGAGCAAAGGAGAAAAAATCGCTAAAGGAATACGAAGAAAATGGGGAAGCGGGAGTGAGGAAAGGTATCTTTTTTTGAAAATGCAAAGAAAATTTACCGAAGTCTTTCATTTGTGCTATAATCAAGGGGAAGTGACATCATGGAAAGAAGGATATCATGAGTTTAGAACAGTTAGAGCGGAAATCGCTCCAAGAAATCAATCAATCCGTCAAGGTTCCCAAGGGAACTTCTTTTTGGAGGACCTTGTTATTATTTTCAGGTCCAGGGAGCCTAGTAGCAGTGGGCTACATGGATCCTGGGAACTGGATCACCAGCGTTGTTGGAGGGGCTCACTATCGTTACTTGCTCTTGTCGGTGGTTCTCTTGTCTTCCTTGATTGCCATGCAATTGCAACAGATGGCTGGGAAACTAGGGATTGTCCATCGGAAAGATTTGGCCCAAACAACAGCGACGTATTTGCCCAAGTGGCTCCGCTATATTCTCTGGATAGTGATTGAATTAGCCTTGATGGCGACAGATTTAGCAGAAGTCATTGGTTCAGGGATTGCACTCCATTTGCTATTCGGATGGCCCTTACTCTTTTCTATTTTGGTCACCATCCTGGATGTCTTCCTCCTCCTTGGACTTATGCACTTAGGTTTTCGTAAGATTGAGGCTATTGTCTCCACCTTGATTTTGACCATTCTGGGAATTTTTATCTACCTTGTGGTCCTATCAAAACCAGATATAGGTGGCATTTTTGCTGGCTTTCTTCCTCAGAAAGAAATTGTAGGTATTGGTCTTCCCAAGGGATCACAAGCCTTGACGCTGGCCTTGGGGATAATTGGTGCAACCGTCATGCCTCATAATCTCTATTTGCATTCCTCCATTTCACAGACACGCAAGGTCGATTATGAGGATCCTGCAGATGTTCGTCGGGCTGTGCGTTTCATGACCTGGGACTCTAATATTGAATTGACCCTGGCTTTTGTTGTCAACTCTCTCTTGCTGATTCTCGGAGCGGCCCTCTTTTTTGGACACGCAGAAGAAATTGGAGCCTTCTCTAGTATGTATGATGCCTTGCAAAACAATGCCATTGCAGGAGCTATTGCAAGTCCTTTTCTGTCCACTTTGTTTGCTGTTGCTTTGTTAGCAAGTGGTCAGAATTCAACAATTACAGGCACTCTGACGGGCCAAATTGTCATGGAAGGTTTTCTTAAATTCCGGCTTCCTCAATGGCTTGTCCGCCTCTTTACACGGATGTTGGCCCTCACTCCTGTCCTGATTGTCGCCTTTCTCTTTGGAGACCAGGAAAGTGTTCTAGATGATTTGTTGGTCTATTCTCAAGTCTTCTTGTCTCTGGCTCTACCATTTTCAATTTTTCCCTTGGTTTACTTTACCTCCAATAAAAAAATCATGGGAGAATTTGTCAATGCAAAATGGAATACCTACTTAGCTTACGGAGTAGCTACTCTTCTGACTCTGTTAAACGTCCAACTCATTGTGACGACGCTCTTTAAATAAAAAATCAGTTTTGTCGGACGGGGAAAACATGCTATAATAGGAGGGAAGTTCCCATCTAGCTAGAAAATGGGCAGAAGTGGGAAGTAAAAACTTAACAAGAGGTCCTAACCCCTTGATACGAAAGGAATCTAGAAAACATTATGATGAATATGCAAAATATGATGAAGCAAGCACAAAAGCTTCAGAAACAAATGGAACAAAGTCAGGCAGAATTGGCTGCTTCTCAATTTGTTGGTAAGTCTGCTCAGGACTTGGTCGTCGCTACCTTGACAGGTGATAAAAAGGTGGTATCCATCGAATTTAACCCGGCAGTCGTGGACCCAGAAGATACAGAAACTCTTTCTGATATGACTGTTCAAGCTATCAATGCGGCCATCGAAGAAATTGATGCAGCAACCAAGAAAAAATTGGGAGCTTTTGCTGGTAAATTACCATTCTAAGCATACAGAGAAAACCTCTATCGATGATAGAGGTTTTTTAGTCGTTAAAAAAATTGGAGAGGTCCAATCCACCAAAAGGGGAGCTAGAAAAGGATTCTTGTTTGGTTAGGAGTTGCCGGGCTCGGTCTGATTCGAGAAAGGCTTCATAAACAAGAGCAGTCATCCGGGCATCTTCTAGGCTATCGTGGGATTTTCCAGCTACTCCTAAAAACTGAGCAACTGTATGGAGCTGCAAGTTTTTGATCCCATGGAGGTCAGAAGGGCGGCGTTTAGAAGCTTCTTCAAAGACATCAACTGCATATTGGTCTGTGAACTCTAGCCCATTTTCCGCTAGGATAGGGAGGTCACTCTTGATGGCATTGTATCCAATGAGGGGACTATCTGCAACAAAATCTCGGAACTCCGCTAGGACTTGCTCGAGTGGGGGAGCTTGGAGGATTTTATCAGATGTGATCCCGGTGAGGCCATTGATAAAGCTCTTTAGTGGTTTATCCGTATAGGCATAGGAATTATAGTGGGCAACTTCTTGGCCATCTACAAAGCGGACAGCAGAAACTTGGATAATGTGGTACTTTCTTTCAAATTGATTAAATTCTAAATCAAAGGAGACATAGTGGCTTAATTCTTTCAAGGGAACTCCTTCATCTAATGGTTTTTTTGGATTTTCTAATTATTGAGGGGAGGCAAAGGCATAGAAAAAACTGACCGAAGTCAGTTTTTAGCGACCAAAGACGCGTCTCCAGAAGCCTTTACTCTCTTGTTCTTGAACCTTTTCATTGGCTTGATCTAATTCCAATTTCAATGTTTCGCGGTCATTCATAGCCTGAAGGGTTAGCTGTTGTTGTTGGTCGAGCTGTTTGTCTTTTTCAGCGATCTGAACATCTTTGACACGCAACTGCTCATCCTTTTTAGCTAATTGCTCATCTTTGGATTTTAGCTGGTCGTCTTTTGCTTTTAGTTGTTCGTAGAGACGAACAATCTCAGCATTTTTTTCATCTACCAAAATTTCCATCAATTCACGCTGTTTCACATCATCGCTGACTGGTTCGTCTTCAAAGATGGTCTTTTTGTAGATTTCTTCTAGCTTGATCAAGCCACTACGGGTTACGACGGTAACTCCCTTATCATTTTTTTCTGTATCTTCAGGATCTAGGGCCTTGACACGGTTGTTGACCGCTTGGCGACTAACTCCTAGAATTTCAGCAATTTCACTGACTGTTTTTTCGATAGCCATAATATCCTCTAAACTCTTTTTCTATGAAATACTCTCTTAGATATTATCATAAGTAGGCAAGGCTGTCAAATCAAGCAAGGGAAGGGACGACAAGGAAAAAGCATGAAATTCCTTAATCCATCTCAGGAAGGGTTAAGCTGGAGTTGGCTAGATCAATGGTGAGTTGGTAGTCCGTTTGGTCGCGGACAGTGATCTCGAAGTCGGTTGTATAAAGGACGAGACGAAGAGTGGTCCCTTTCTCCAGTTTGTAGATGGTTGGTTGGAGTTCAAAGTCGAATTCCATCCATTCCCCAGGGTTTACAGATTCGACTTGTAAGAGATCAAGACGGTTTTGAAGGTTGAGATAACCCTTTGTAATCACCCGTTGGCTAGCTTCCTTGAAGGGCAACTCGGTCAAATTGTCTAGCATATGGTAGCGACCGTTATCAAGGGTGCGGACGGATAAGACAGCTGGATAGGGTTGGAGGTATTTCTTGCTTCCTAGCTCCATGAGTTGGGCTGAGAGCAAGCCTTTGTTTGTGCTAGATTGGAGCCGCAGGTGAAGGTGAGCTTTTCCGTTGAGGTGTAGGTCTTCTTCGATCGGAAGATCGATGGTCACTTGTTGGGCCTTATCCTGGTAGAGGTCGGTTAAGAAAGTTGGATAGGTCCTACCATAGCGCTCATAATCTTCTGTCGCATAGCGGTTTTGGATGACTTTCTCACCATCTCCCAGTGGGAAGGTCCGCTGGGCTGTTTGATTGCCAAAGTCTTCCAAGGAAGTCCAACTTTGCTCTCCTGTATTGTCCTGCCAGATGACGGTTGGCAATTCATAGCTTGAATCATAGCCCAGTAATTTTTTAGAGAGGAGGGCATTCATACTCTCACGGAAGTCAATGGACTGCCAGTTGTTGAGATAGACATGGGCCCCATTGTGATAGAAGAGGTGTTTCTTGATGTTGGCTGGAAGGGCTTGGAACATTTGGTATACATGGAGGGGCTTCACGTTCCAGTCTTGGGAACCATGGGTGAAGACGACCTCTGCCTTGACTTTGTCTGCCTGAAGGAGATAGTTGCGGTCATGCCAGAATTGGTTGTAGTCCCCTGTTTTGCGATCTATTTGCTCTTTAAGCCGTTCCAAATCCGCTAGATGGGCTGCATGGTGGCGGAGATAGTCTCCAGCCCGAAGGGCGCGTGAATAGGTCAACTCAGCGAGTGAATCAAAATCCTCTCCAGGATAGCCACCAGGACTCGTCACGAGTCCGTTTTCCCGATAGTAGTTGTACCAAGAGGAGATACCGGCTTCAGCAATGATGACTTCTAGGCCATCGACACCTGTGGTAGCCAGTCCATTGGACATGGTCCCTAGGTAGGACAAGCCTGTCGTAGCAACTTTGCCGTTGGACCAATCGGCCTTGATTTGGCGTTGGCGACTGTGGTCTGTGAAGGCACGACAGCGTCCGTTGAGCCAGTCGATGACATTTTTATAGGCCTCGATTTGACGGTAATCCCCGTTGGTCATCAAGCCTTGGGAATCCTTGGTTCCAAGACCGGAGACGTAGAGATTGGCAAAGCCACGAGCGAGCAGGTAGTCATTGAGAGTATAACTGCTGTTGATATGAGTGAGGGTTTCTTCAGCCTCAGAGACTAGTTGAGCTGAACCGACAGGATCCACCAATTCTAATTGAGGTTCTTCTACTTGAATGGTATGAGGTTCTTTGACCTCGAGGTCCACATTCATATTATAGAGTGCCTTGTCACTAGCCTTGTCATTGGTTCCTTGGTGATAAGGGCTTGCAGTCATGACGGCTGGGATTTTTCCTTCATAGCGAGGGCGAATAATATTGACCTTGACCAAATCTGGAAGGCCATCTTGGTCGCTATCAATCCGACTTTCCACATAGACCACCTCACGAATCACATTATGGCAGTTAAAGGTAGCTAGACTTTTTCCGTTGAAAAAGTGGTAGCGATTGTCTTCAGGAATCAAGCCATCGCTGACCAACTGCTCAATTAGTAAATTCCCTTTGACTGTTCGAGTATTGAGGAGGTGGTAGAGGTTTTCTACCAAGTTTCCATACTCAATCGGAAATTGGACTTCTTTCAAGAAGCTATCCGTATCTTCAAAATCAATAAAATAGCGGAAACCGAGTAATTGGAGGGCTACTGTGTAAAAAATGTTCGGAGACCATTCGCAGTCAGATTGGATATACGTTAAAAAGTCTGTTTTAGAATCCACCACTAGGTTAGAGAGGGGATAATCTGTATCTTTATAGGTGAAGTAAACCTTGCGGACAAACCATTCAAACAGTTCTTTTTCTGGGAGGTGGGTGGGAAGGTCAAACCCAATTTCTTTTAGTTCCTTAAGAATGTCTTTTTGGTCAACAGATAGATAGCTATATTGATTGTATTTCATAGACTGCTCCTTTTATCAGTTTCTTTGTTCTTTACTTTTTATATTATACTTGATAAAATAGTATTTGTCTAAAGACCTTTCGTCTATAAGGAGAAGGAATATTGAAAAAAATATCTTTTGAACAAGTTGCAAGAAGACGGACCTTATTGTTTGGGGTTCTTGCCGTCATTTTTGGGATTCTCATTTTTCGAAACGGCGTTGGTTTCACCAAATTTTCCTTGGATCTATTAGCCATTTACTTTTTAGTTGATGGACTAGGAAGCTTTCTTCTTCGCTTTTTGTTACGTAGCAAGTCTATTTCCTATAGCCACTCTATTTGGTTTATTTTTCTTTCACTTGCGTTGATCTGGTTGAATCGACTGAGTAGTCTGCCCGTAAACTTAGTTGTGATTTGTTTAGGGGCATATCAGTTGGGGAGTGCCATTGTCTATGGGATCACATTTTGGCTTTATAAGGCCAATCGGGTAAAAGGAGGCTGGCTCTATTTATGGGATGCGCTTTTAAACGGTGGGCTTGGTCTAGCAACTGTCTTGGAACCTGGTTCAGATGGGCACTTCCAATTTATCCTCTTGGGGGCTTATCTGGTCTTGTTGGGGATTTCTAATATTCGAGATGGTATTTTATTTGACAAAGACCAACAAGGCCAAGAGTTAAAACGTCGCTTTCGTATTAGCCTACCGGTTATCTTTGCAGCCTTTATCCCTGCTAAGGAGTTAAAACGGTTTAACCAGTTTCTTCAAAAAGGGAGCTCGGCGGGACACACAGGCCCTTATCGATTGGTGAAAAAAGAAGAAGAGGCAAGGGAATTAGAAATTTTGGTTCATACTTCTGACAGCAACTTATTTGGAGCGATTGGGCATGTAGATATTTGTTATCAGGGGAAGGTCATTTCTTACGGAAGTTACGATCCCTTTTCAGAGCGTCTATTTGGGACGATTGGGGATGGCGTACTGTTTAAAGTGGATAAGGAACCATACATCGAACTATGTAAAAAAGAGAGTCAAAAGACGCTGTTTGGCTACAGCCTATCCCTTACCGAAGAAGAGAATCAGGCAGTAGAGAAGCGTCTAGCTGAAATTGATCAGTTGTTAGAACCTTGGGATCCACCTAGGAGGTTACTGGAAGACGGTCAGCCGACCTACGCTTACAAATTGAAATATGATTTAGGGGCTGAGCTATATAAATTTACTTCTTCGCGTTTTAAATCTTACTTTGTTCTGTCTACTAATTGCTGCCTGTTAGCAGATTCCATTGTGGGACAGGCAGGAACGGCTGTATTAGATGTGCGTGGAGTGATTGCACCAGGGACCTATCAGGATTACTTAGAATACGAATTTGAAGCTCCAAACGGGCGGGTCCATACACGAACAGTATACTAAAAAAAGAAAGACAGATTTTTATTTTTGAAAAATCTGTCTTTTTTGCACAAGATTTCTTGTAAAAAAAAAGAAAATCTTTTAAAATATAAAAGACTTGGAGGAATTATGTGCATAAATAAGATTAGTAGTATTTCACCTGTATTAAAAACAAACAATCGAAATGTCAATCAAGAATTTTTTGAAAAGGTCTTAGGAATGAAAACCCTGTTGGAAGATGGGGCTTTATTATCCCTTGGAGATCAATCGAAGACAGATCGCCTCTATTTAGAGGAATCCCCTAGTATGAGAACCCGCAAGGTGGAGGGCCCAAAACGCCTGGCTTGCTTAAAGATTCGCGTGACCAACCCACAAGAAATTGAGTGGCTTCTGGCTCGTGGACATCAAGTTGATCGCCTCTTTAAAGGAAAAAATGGCTATGCCTTTGAAGCCCTTTCGCCAGAAGGAGATCGTATCTTGCTCCATGCGGAAGAGCAAGTGGGCAGTTTAACTGAAATTGAGGAAGTTCCAGATTTTCAAGCGAATGAAGAGTTTACAACCTTGACGGAGTTTTTCGTAGAAAAGATGGTGCTTCGAGTACCTAATGTAGAGACTTCTACAGCTTTCTATCAACAACTACCTGGCTTAGAAGATTATTTAGAGTTAGAAGCATCAGATGGTCCGGACCTTACACTAGCAAATGGACAGACTTGGGACCTTTGTCAGGTCAAGGTCATTTTAGAGCCATTTGTAGCAAGTGAACTAGCCTCCTGCTTTGGAGATCAGGTAACTTTTGTACCAAAAAGGCAACAATTTGTCTTGGTTGAGGATCCAAGCAAGATTGAATGGTGGTTCGAAGCCTAAGCAAGTCTTTGGCTGATTGAAATGAGTGAAGAAAAATGGAAAAAATCATCCAAAAAATTCAAGAGCAAATAGGAGCAGGCATCTACCCAGGTGCCTCTCTTGCTCTCTATCAGAAGGGAAGCTGGCAGGAGTATTACTTGGGACTGGCTGATCCAGCCAAGCAAGAGCCAGTTATTGCCGGCTTGACCTATGATTTGGCCAGTGTGAGTAAGGTCGTCGGAGTTGGAACGGTTCTTGCTTTTCTGGTCCAACAAGGGAAAATCGATATCGATCGTCCCTTAGCTTCCTACTATCCGGATATGGAGCAGGCAGAGGTGACCATCCGTCAGCTCTTGACCCATACTTCTGGTTTGGATCCTTTCATCCCCGGACGAGATGACTTGGATGCTGAGGGCTTAAAAGAAGCCCTGCACCGTTTGAAGCTCAAGGACAATCGCCAGTTCCACTATACAGATGTCAATTTTCTTTTATTGGGCTTTCTTCTGGAGAAGTGGTTTGGTCAGGATTTGGCCCAGATTTTTCAGGAGCAAGTTTTTACACCTTGGCAAATGAAGGAGACTACTTTTGGTCCGGTTTCTCAAGCGGTGCCAACCCTTCGTGGCGTTCCAGCTGGCGTCGTCCATGATCCGAAAGCGCGTGTACTGGGAGTCCATGCCGGAAGTGCAGGTCTGTTTTCGACCATTAGAGATATGGAAATTTTCCTGGAGCATTATTTACAGGATCCTTTTGCAGAAATCCTTTCCCAGAACTATGCTTTAGAAGAAGGAAAGACGCGCTCTCTGGCCTGGAATCTGGAAGGAGACTGGTTGGACCATACAGGTTATACAGGAACCTTCCTTCTCTATAATCGTAAGCTCCAGTTGGCAGCTGTTTTCTTATCCAATCGGACCTATGAAAAAGATGAGCGGGCCCAATGGATCCTAGATCGGAATCAACTCATGGAGCTCATCAAAACAGAAATGGAAGGGACCAGTAAAAATCCTTCCTAAGACGGAGAAAGAAGCGTGGTTTAGCCATCGCTTTTTTTCTTTATTTATATTAAAATGGAAGGAGAGAAGATTGTATCTAGCAATCTATAGCAGAAAAGAATGAAGATAACTGAGAGACGTATGACGAAATCGATAGGTGTCGGCCAGGCACATAGCAAGATTATTTTAATAGGTGAGCATGCGGTTGTTTATGGCTATCCAGCTATTGCCCTGCCCCTCCTTCACATTCAGGTCACTTGTCAGATTGTACCTGCGGAGCGTCCGTGGGTCCTTTTTGAGAATGACAGCTTATCGATGGCCGTCTACGCTTCCTTAGAGTATTTGGGGATTGAGAAGGCAGCCATCGCTTGCCGGATTGACTCCATGATTCCAGCTCAGCGGGGGATGGGCTCCTCGGCTGCTGTCAGTATCGCGGCAATTCGGGCAGTCTTTGATTATTTCAAGCGGGATTTGAGTCAAGAAACCTTGGAAATCTTGGTTAATCGAGCAGAAATG
This sequence comes from Streptococcus sp. 343_SSPC, assembly GCF_001072385.1. NCBI lineage: Bacteria > Bacillati > Bacillota > Bacilli > Lactobacillales > Streptococcaceae > Streptococcus > Streptococcus sp. 343_SSPC. The sequence continues at coordinate 81,710 of NZ_JVKU01000014.1, forward strand.
ATTGCCCATATGAATCCAAGTGGGCTGGATGCCAAGACTTGCCTAAGTGATCAGCCGATTAAATTCATTCGCAACGTCGGTTTTAGTGAGTTAGAAGTTGATTTAGGTGCCAAGCTGGTCATTGCAGATACAGGTATCCATGGCCATACCAAAGAAGCCATTCAAAAAGTCAAGGACTTGGGAACAGTGGCCCTTGCTAGTTTCCATGAAATCGGCCTCCTCACCGAGCAGGCAGAAAAAGCCCTTGCTCAAAAAGATGCTCCCACCTTGGGACGTATCTTAACAGACTGCCATCATCATTTGCAGGCAGTGGGAGTGAGTTGTCCAGAAGCGGATCAACTGGTGGAACTAGCATTAGCGAGTGGAGCCTTGGGAGCCAAAATGAGCGGTGGTGGGCTCGGTGGTTGTATCATTGCCCTTGCTGCAGACCAGGAACAAGCAGAAATCATCGCAAAAGAACTAAAAAATAAAGGAGTGGAGGAGTTATGGATCGAAAGCCTGTAAGCGTGAAATCGTATGCCAATATCGCCATTATTAAGTATTGGGGCAAGGAAAACAGTGAAGCCATGGTGCCATCAACTAGTTCCATTTCCTTGACATTGGAAAATATGTATACAGAGACGCGTCTCAGTCCTTTGGGTGCCGAGGCCAAGGCCCATGCCTTCTACATAGATGGGGTCTTCCAAAATGAAGCGGAGCAGGCCAAGATTGGAGCAGTCATCGACCGCTTTAAACCAGAAGGGGAAACAGGCTTTGTGCGGGTTGATACCAGCAACAACATGCCGACAGCTGCAGGACTTTCTTCTAGTTCTAGTGGTCTATCTGCCTTGGTAAAAGCCTGCAATCGCTATTACCAACTGAGAATGACGCAGGCAGAACAAGCTCAAGCGGCTAAGTTTGCCTCCGGATCATCTTCTCGTTCTTTCTTTGGTCCTCTAGCGGCTTGGGACAAGGATACTGGAGCGATCTACCAGGTGGAAACGGACCTCAAACTGGCGATGATTATGCTGGTGTTAAACGACCAACAAAAAATTCTTTCTAGTCGGGAAGGGATGAAGCGGTGCACTGAAACCTCTAGCAATTTCCAAGAATGGATTCGCCAGTCAGCCCAGGATTACCAAGATATGCTGACTTACCTAAAGGACAATGACTTTGAAAAAGTAGGGGAATTGACCGAACGAAATGCTCTTCTCATGCATTCTACAACCAAGACTGCTAGCCCAGCCTTCTCCTATTTGACGGAAAAAAGCTACGAGGCCATGGATTTCGTGCGCTCTCTTCGAGAGGAAGGGAAACGGTGCTACTTCACCATGGATGCAGGTCCGAATGTAAAAGTCCTCTGTCTAGGAGAGGATCTGGAAGAGTTGGTTCCACTTTTTGAACAAGACTACCGTATTATTGTTTCCAAGACCAAGGATCTATCCCATGAAGAATAAGAAACAAGTTCGAGCAGGTGGGAAGCTGTATATCGCTGGGGAATATTCTATCCTAACCCCAGGACAAACAGCCATTATTCAGTTTATTCCCATTTACATGCAGGCAGATATCCAACCGTCATCTACTTATAGGATTCAGTCAGACATGTTTTCCTTTGCAGTTGATTTGACTCCGCAGGCGGACTATGCCCTGATCCAAGAAACCGTGCATCTGATGAACGCCTACCTCCAGTTACAAGGAGTGGCACTTGCTCCCTTTGATTTAAGTATTGAGGGGAAATTTGAGCGAGAGGGCAAGAAATTCGGGATTGGCTCTAGTGGCAGTGTGGTCTTGTTGACCCTCAAAGCCATGGCAGCTCTTTATGATTTTCCCCTGTCAGCAGACTTGCTCTTTCGTTTGGCCTGTTTGGTTTTGATTCGACGTGGAGACAATGGCTCTATGGGAGACCTAGCTTGTATTGCCTATGAAGGCTTGGTTAGCTACCGCTCTTTTGATAGACGGGAACTGGCTGAGCAATTACAAGATCAGGGTCTGGACCAGATCTTAGCCCTGGATTGGAGATATGAAATCCAGCCTCTGGCCCCTCAGTTGTCCTATACTTTTTTAGTAGGCTGGACCCAGGAACCCGCTATTTCAAGAGACTTGATTAACCAGGTTCGTTCAGCTATTGATTCGGTCTTCTTAGAGAGGACGGAGCAGGCTGTACAAGACCTCTTAGTGGCCTTTCAAGAGGCAGACCGAGACTTGGCCTGGTCTTCTATCAGTCGGGCGAGTGACTTACTTGGATCTCTCAATGAGGTGATTTATACCAAAAAATTGGCCCAATTAAAGAGGGCAGAAGAGGGACTGGAGGCCATTGCAAAATCTAGTGGCGCTGGAGGAGGAGATTGTGGGATCGCCCTCGCATTTGAGGAGGCTGCTGCCCAAGAAATCGTCAGACGCTGGCAAGAAGCAGGGATTGATTTATTATATGCAGAAAGGATGGGAGAGTATGACGACCAACCGAAAGGATGAACATATTCGTTTGGCCTTGGAGCAAACTCCAGGTTACAATAGCTTTGATGAGGTTGAGTTGATTCATTCCTCTTTACCAACTATCGATTTAGATGAGGTGGATTTGAAGACCCATTTTGCGGGTCGTGATTGGGACTACCCTTTTTATATCAATGCCATGACAGGTGGTAGTGCCAAGGCAGGAGAAATCAATCGAAAATTAGCCCAGGTGGCAGAAGCCTGTGGCATTCTCTTTGTGACGGGTTCCTATAGTGCAGCTTTAAAAGATCCCCAGGACAGCTCCTATCGAGTTAAGGACCTTTATCCGGACCTTCTCTTTGCGACCAATATCGGGATTGACAAACCGCTTGAACTGGGCTTACAGACGATTGAGGAGACCCAGCCTCTCTTTCTCCAACTCCATGTCAACCTCATGCAGGAGCTTCTCATGCCCGAAGGGGAACGAAGCTTTAGAAACTGGCAAGACCATTTAGCAGACTATGCAAAGCAATTACCAGTGCCGTTGGTGCTAAAAGAGGTCGGTTTTGGTATGGATGCCGGAACTATCCAAAGAGCCATCGAACTAGGTGTCAGGACCGTTGATATTTCTGGTAGAGGTGGAACCAGTTTTGCCTATATCGAAAACCGTCGGGGAGGCAATCGTTCCTATCTCAATGACTGGGGACAAACAACAGTCCAAGCCCTGCTTGGGGCTCAACCACTGATGGATCAGGTCGAGGTTCTCGCCTCTGGTGGCGTTCGTCATCCTTTGGATATGATCAAGGCACTGGTTCTAGGAGCCAAGGGGGTCGGTCTTTCTCGGACCATTTTAGAATTGGTAGAGACAAAGCCGATTGAAGAGGTCATCGCCCAAGTCAATGCTTGGAAAGAGGATTTACGCCTGATTATGTGTGCTCTTTCTTGTCAGACACTTGCCGATTTGAGAAAGGTTCCCTACCTTCTTTATGGCCGCGTAAAAGAAGGATACGAACAAATCTCCTCTATTCATGATTAACTTTAGGAAACTAGCAAAAATCCCTCCGTGTAAACGGAAGGATTTCAGATTGAAGATAAAGTAATTTTAGAAACTTTCCTTAGGTGAGTACGGACGTTAGGTGAAATTATCCAGTGGATGATTTCAGCAATCCAGGAAGTTCCATGACTAATTAAGATACGAAGGGCGTTTGCGGATAAAGTCAAAATAGGAAGTTTG
>NZ_JVKU01000015.1:0-47764 GCF_001072385.1 Streptococcus sp. 343_SSPC
TCTTTAATTTCCGGGCTCAGGCTAAAACAGTTTCCCAAACTGTTTTACTCTCAAAACTCCCGAATGCCTGAAACACAGTTGTTTCAGGCACTTTTCTCACGGCGGAAAGTTTTTCATCTTCTTAAATGACTAAAAAATGAAAGTCACTTTTTGAAAATCATCCAGCTGTTTTATAAAAAATAATAGTTTGTCTGCGTTCAAAAAGAAGTTCCGTTATGGAACTTCTTTTGATATCTATTATTTTGCTTCAAAGCCTTCTGCAACTGCGTCTGCAAAGTTCTCTTCAACGATGCTTGCACAGTGATCACAGATGGTTGCATGGTAGTGGCGTTCAGCCGTTGTTGGGTCGATACGACGGCAACGGTCACAAACTTCACCAGTAGCCCGTTCAACTGTGAAGGCTACATCTTCAAAGGCCACTGCACCTTCTGGGGCTGGTCCTTCTGCGATGGTCAATTCAGAGACAATCAAGAGTTGTGCTACATTGCTATTAACAGCTCCAAGAAGAGTTTTCACCACTTCATTTGGATAAACAGTCAAGTGAGCTTCGAGTGATTTACCGATCACTTTTTCATTCCGTGCTTCTTCCAAGGCTTTTTGAGCTTGGCCACGGAAGTCCATGAAGGCTGACCAGGTATCCAAGATTTCCTCTTGGTTGGCAAATGTTTGAGCTTCAGGTAATTCTGACAATTGAACGAATTCTTCCGCTTCAAACTCAAGGTATGACCAGATTTCTTCAGCAGTGTGAGGAAGGATCGGTGTCAAGAGTTTGGTGATTTTCACAAGAATGTCATAGAAGACCGTTTGCATTTGACGGCGTTCAAGTGACTTAGCTCCTTCGATGTAAACAACATCTTTGGCAAAATCAAGGTAGAAGGCAGATAAATCAACGTTGATAAAGTTCACTAGGGCTTTGTAGATTGTCAAGAATTCAAAGTCAGCATAAGCATCACGAATGGTCTTAACAAGTTGGTTAAAACGAATGGTCATGTACTTATCAACGGAACGAAGTTCTTCGTAAGCTACTGCATCCTCAGCTGGGTTAAAGTCAGAAGTGTTGGCAATCAAGAAACGAAGCGTGTTACGGATCTTGCGGTAAGTTTCAGAAACTTGGCTCAAGATATCCATAGAGATACGCACGTCGTTGCTTGAGTCTACACTGGTTACCCAGAGACGCAAGATTTCCGCACCAAATTGTTTTTCAACATCGCTTGGAGCAATGGTGTTTCCAAGAGATTTAGACATCTTCTCACCTTTACCATCCAAAGCAAAACCTTGTGACAAGATTTGTTTGTATGGTGCGACACCATGGTTAGCTACAGAGGTGATGAGAGATGAGTTGAACCAACCACGGTATTGGTCTGACCCTTCAAGGTAGAGATCAGCTGGGTAAGTCAACTCAGGACGGTTCACTACCACCCCATTCCATGATGAACCAGAGTCGAACCATACATCCATGATGTCTGTTTCTTTCTTGAACTCACCATTTGGTGAACCTGGATGGGTAAATCCTTCTGGCAAGAGGTCTTTAGCATCCCGTTCCCACCAGATGATGGAACCATGTTCTTCAAAGAGTTGAGCTACATGCTCGATGGTTTCAGCTGTCATGATTGGTGTGCCATCTTCTGCGTAGAAGATTGGGAGAGGAACTCCCCAAGCACGTTGACGAGAGATAACCCAGTCGCCACGGTCACGGATCATGTTGTACAAACGGACTTTACCCCACTCTGAGTGGAACTTGACTTTTTCAATTTCATCCAAGATTTCTTGACGGAATTTAGATACAGAAGCAAACCATTGTGGCACAGCACGCCAGATAATTGGTTTTTTCGTACGCCAGTCAAATGGGTAGGAGTGAGAGATTTCTTCTTGAGCAAGGAGCAAGCTACCTAGTTTTTCAATAACAGTCGGAACAACCTTGTCGTAGAATTGACCTTCGAATTCCTCACCCGCGTTGGCCATCATGATCCCGCGTTCGTTGACAGTTACAGCAACTTCGAGACCATTGGCAATACCAACATTGTAGTCATCCTCACCAAAACCAGGAGCTGTATGGACGATACCAGTACCGGAGTCTGTTGTAACGTGATCACCAAGGATAACGAGTTCATCTACTGCTGTATCCCATGGGTGCTCTGTCACGATGTGGTTCAATTCTTGACCACGGTAAGTTGCCAACACTTGAACATCCGCCCAACCGAATTTCTCAGACAAGCTGTTCAGCAATTCTGAAGCGACCACAAATTTACGAGCTTCGCCAGCTGGTTGCACCAAGACATAATCAATATCTGCACCAACAGTCAACCCGCGAGAAGCCGTGATGGTAAATGGAGTTGTTGTCCAAACAACAATGTAAGTATCTGTATCAAGGACACCTTTGCCATCTTTGACCTTGTTGGCATAGTAAAGGGAAGTTGAAACCAAGTCATGGTATTCAATTTCCGCTTCAGCAAGAGCTGACTCTGATGACCAAGACCAGTAAACTGGCTTAGCTCCACGGTAGATGTAGCCTTTGTTAGCCATTTCACCGAAGACACGGATTTGCGCCGCTTCATAATCAGGCGTCAAGGTCACATAAGGATTTTCCCAGTCACCTGAAACACCCAAGCGTTTAAAGTCTTCGCGTTGTTTATCTACTTGGGAAAGGGCGTAGTCGCGGCAAAGTTTCAAGTACTCAACCAAGTCCATTTCTTTGCGTTTGACACCTTGTTTAGCCAAGACTTGCTCGATTGGCAAACCGTGTGTATCCCAACCTGGGATGTACGGTGCATAAAAACCTGACATAGACTTAGAACGAACAATGATATCTTTTGAAATCTTGTTCATGGCATGTCCTACGTGGATATTTCCGTTGGCATACGGAGGGCCATCATGCAAGGTGAAATGTGGTTTTCCTTGGTTCAATTCTTGACGACGTTGGTAAAGCTTTGCTTCTTCCCATTCTTTTTGCCAAACTGGCTCTTTTGTAGGCAGACCAGCCCGCATCGGGAACTCTGTCTTCCCTAAATTCAGTGTTTCTTTGAGTTTCATGGTGTCTCCTCTAAAAAATAATCATACAAAATAAAAGACCACGACCTCGCCAAAAAGGACGACAAGTCGTGGTACCACCTTCATTCAAGAAAGAGAATCCTCTCTTTCTCCTCTTTTGTCGCTAACGCTGACCAGCGTTAGTGGTTACTCATTTCACCACTAAGATTTGTAAAAGGATCAATCCTATCAAAGGAAGTACAGGTCTTCCACCATCACCTGCTCGCTAAAACTATTTGATAAGATCACTGTTTTTACAGATTATAAAATTGAAACAGATTCCCGTTGTTCTTCCCCTTCTGGAGCATCAATATCAGCAACTAGAGGAGTTTCTACAACAATTTCATCAATAGAATCTTGATCTACCTGATTTTTTTCTGCTTCTTCCAAAGCTTCTTGAACTTTTTCATTCAATCCTTCAAAAGCTTGAGTCGCAGACAATTCACGATTTACAGCTTCAATATGTTTTTGCAATTCTTCAATTTCAGCGCGTGAGAATTGACGAGTCAAATCAATTGATTCATCATCGTAGTTATGATGAACCGTTTCTTCCAAAGCTTTTTCGACTACTTCACGGAAAGCTTCATCACTGGTTTGAATATACATAGCAGTTGGGCGAAGAATTTCATCCCATTCTGGTGTATCAATGATGCTCAATTGGCTTTCGATAGTTGATTTCAAACGTTGGTGGAAGACACGCGTCTTATTCTTCAATTCTTCCGTTTCTACAGCAACTTTCTTGGCATTGTCTGTAGCATGACGGAGAATTTCATTTGCTTTCGCTTTTGCTTCTTCAACTAAATGATGAGCATCTTGCTCCGCTTGACGAACGATGGTTTCTGAGCGTTCATTTGCTGCATGCTTCACACGTTCTGCTGTATCTTGAGCAATTAATACTGATTGACTCAAAGAGTCTTTCATTTCATCAAAGTAGTTCAAGCGCTCTTCCAACGCACTAATTTTTGTTTCCAATTCATGATTTTCACGAACTAATTTTTCATAGTCTCGGTAGACCATGTCTTGAAACTCTTCAACTTCTTTAGCATCGTAGCCTCTAAATTTTACATAAAAGCGTTTATCTTTGATTTCTAAAGCTGTAAGTGCCATAGTTCCTCCTTATTTTCTACTGGAAAATACTTCAACCGTTAATTTGTATTTTCCACTTTTTGATAGGCCATTTTCTGATAGTATTTTAAATCGGCCATACTTTCGAACACTAATTAAATCTGCTACTTGGATCATCCGACTAGGATTATCAATAGTGGCATAGTTTACCTTTACCTGTCCCGACTGAACCAATTGAACAGCTACAGACCGAGCAAGTTTAAAGGTAGAAGCTACTAGTTTATCAAGTCGAACACTAGTAACCAATAGATCTTTGAGTTTGGATGGTTCATCTACGGTGATAGGTTCTCGACAGTCAATCTCACGAATCTTCACAGATGCCTTTGCGATTTTCTTAAGATTCTCTTTGAAATAGGAGGAGAAATGTTCATCCACATAGATATGAATCTTCCCTTGTCCAACTAGAATATCACCAAAAGACTTTCTTTCTATGCCTAATTGATGGAGAAGCGAGCCCAAAACTTGAGAGTGACTTAACCGATAAAACTTATCCGGATAAAGAACTTCTAACAGGCTTATTTCAAAATCAGATGTCTCTAACTGATAGTAGCTAGGAGCCAGAATCACTCGTGCATATTCTGTAGGATAGATTTCTGCACTTGAAAACACCTGCAAACCGTGGTGGGCACCAATTTGTCGTAAAATATTAACCTGATGTGGATTCAAAAAGGAAGTCAGTTCAAAACTATACTGTTGCTCCACTCGAGCTACTAATTCTAGAACTCGATCTATAAAGACGTGGTCTTCTGGACTATAGTGTTGATAAAATCCCTTGGTCATATAAATTGCACCAAAAATTGAAGGACAAATCGTTCCACTACGGATAGAGCAAGTAAGGCAAACATGACTGTAAAGTCTAACCCACCAAATTGCAAAGGAATCTTTCTAAATAGGCTCAAAAATGGTTCGACGATCCGTTGAACCATTTTAGCTAAAGCCGATTCTGATGCATTTGGAAACCAACTAAGCAAAGCATAGATGATTAGTACTAGCTCAAAAACCTGAAAGAAATTTCTAACTAATTGTAGGACAAACATATTAACGATTTCGTTTCATATCAAAGTCGTACTCAGCAACTTCGACATCATTTGGAAGGCGAATATCTTCAATATTCACAACGACATTGATTGGTGTTAATAAGTACATAGTACTTGCAACACGACGTAGATTCCCGGCTAATACATAGCGAGCACCATCCAAATAATCCAAACATCTTCTTGCTTGAACTTCTGTCATGTATTGGAAGTCAATAAGAATACTTTCGTTTGCCAACAACAAGTCGACAATTTCAGTTGCTTCTTCGTATTTACGAGGATAGCGAACATCAATTGTAATCTTTTCATCTGCAGCAGAACGATTTCTTGCCAACTCTTGTTGACGTTGATGAAGTCGAGTAATATTTTCAGAAGATGATTTTTGAGATGAAGCTGATTCAACCACTGCTGTAGAAGCTACTTGTGGACGACTTGCTGCAACAGGAGTAGGTTTCTGCTCCTTGGCAGCTACCACAGCTTTTTGACGTGGTTTTGATGATGGTTGTACTGGTTTAGGGGATGCTACAGGTTGGCTAGCTCCGACTGCTTGAGCAGGCGCTTCTTGCACATCGTACTCATCTCCATCTTCAGTAAAATAATCAATCAATCGATCAAATCTATCTTTAAATGACATAATTCTTTCCTATTTGAAAAATGAGGTCCCAATTCGCACAAAAGTCGCACCGTTAGCAATCGCCACATCATAATCACGACTCATTCCCATGCTTAACTCTGTAAAGGGCATATTTTTCAACTGTTTCTTTTGTAATTCTTTTTGAAGTTGGTGAGTTGCTGCAAATATGGCTTGCAACTCGTCCTGACTTGCCTCAAAAGGAGCCATCGTCATTAATCCAACAATTTGTAGGTTATCCAAGCCTTCTAGTTCAGGAAGAATCGCATCGAGCTCTTCAGGAGCAAATCCATGCTTGCTTTCCTCTCCAGAAATATTGACTTGTATAAAACATTTAATTGGGTGACTCGCCCTTTTTTGAATTTCTTGGGCAAGCTTCATAGAATCTAAAGCATGGAAGTAATCTACATAATTGATAACTTCTTTTACTTTACGACGTTGGAGACTACCGATCAAATGCCAGGTCAGTCCCTCATCTTTTAGAGCTTGGTATTTTTCTAGAAATTTATCAACACGGTTTTCACCGATATGACAGACTCCTGCATCAACCAAAGCCTTAGCTTGGTCGATACCGACATACTTAGTAACAGCAATCACATTGACCTGATCCGTGCGGTTTGCTGTTTCCATTGCTTGTGCAACCTGCGAGAATATTCGCTCTTTATTTTCAATCAGATTCATTCTTAACGATTACGGAAAAATGGTGGTGTTTCCAACTCATCATCTTCTGAAGAAGAATCCACATAGCGTTCAACTTGACGACCAGTGCTAGTATCAGACTGACGTACAATATTTTCACGACGAATGTCCCAATCTCCAAACGCAGATCCACGAGGTGTTTCTTGTTTAGCACGTGATTGAGGAGTAGGCATTTCGATTTCTTCCTTCAAATCGAATTCGCGATCGAATTGTGGAGTTTGTGGACGTTGTTCACGTGGTCCAGTTTGATAATAACGTGCTGAACTTGGTGCATGAGATGCAATTCCACTAACTCTTTCAACTTTATCCTGACGAACACCAGTTGCAACAACCGTTACGCGGATTTCATCTTTCATTGATTCATCAATAGATGTACCGAGCCAAATGTTTACGCCATGACCAGCTGCTTGGTTAACAATTTCAGAAGCTTCTTCTGCTTCAATCAAGGTCATATCCAAACCACCAGTAACGTTGACGATCACGTCTTCAGCACCGTCAATGGTTGTTTCAAGGAGTGGTGAGTAGATAGCTTTACGAGCTGCTTCAATGACACGCTCTTCACCATTACCTACACCAATACCCATCAAGGCATTTCCTTTATTTTCCATAACAGTCTTCACGTCAGCGAAGTCAAGGTTGATTAATCCTGGGCTTGTGATCAAGTCAGTGATCCCTTGAACCCCTTGGCGAAGGACATTATCTGCTTCGCTCAATGCTTCAAGAAGTGGCGTTTTCTTATCTACAATTTCTAACAAGTTGTTGTTAGAAATGATCAACAAAGTATCCACATGCTCGCGAAGTTCATTGATCCCTTCGATCGCAAAGTTTCCGCGTTTTGTTCCTTCAAATCCGAAAGGACGAGTCACAACGGCTACTGTCAAGGCACCAACGGCTTTGGCAATACGAGCGATGACTGGTGCAGCACCTGTACCAGATCCTCCACCCATCCCTGCAGTGATGAAGACCATGTCTGCACCTTGCAAAGCTTCTGTCAATACTTCTTCACTTTCTTCTGCTGCTTTACGACCAACCTCAGGTTGACCTCCAGCACCCAAACCACGAGTCAACTTAGGACCCAATTGGATAACTGTTTCTGCTTTTGCACTTGAAAGTGCTTGTACGTCTGTGTTTGCTGCGATGAATTCTACACCAGCAACTCCTTCGTCAATCATGCGGTTGATGGCATTACCGCCACCGCCACCGACACCGATTACTTTAATAACTGCACCTTGTGCCGCTGCTGTGTCAAATGAAAATGTCATAAATACTTACACTCCTTAATCAAACATATTACCGATTAAATTCTTCATTCGGTCTGTAAAGGTAGTTTTTTCTTCTTGTTTTTGTTCTTCAACTGGATGCTGTTGCTCGACGTTAACGACAGGCTCAATTTCTTCCGGTACATATGTTGGAACAACCGGTTGCTGTACTGGTCGTTCAAACTGAACTGGTTGCTGACGAAGACGTTGATCTCCATGTACAGCAGCCTGAGCAAGAATATCTACATCTGTGAGATTTCCAGCATATTCAGACAAGCTAATCACGTGGGCAAAAGCTGGATTGCGGATTCCAATTTGATTTGGAACGTACAATTTCACATTTACACCAAAGACTTCTTGCGCCAATTCTTCAATACCAGGGAGAATAGCGCCACCACCGATGATGACAATTCCTCCAGGCAAATCAAGCAAATGTCTTCTTTCAAGATCTTGTTTGATTTGGTCGAAGATGTGTTTGATCCGAGCTGAAATAATCTCTGCCAAATATTTTTCAGATACTTGGACAGGTTCTACTTCACCAATCACCTCAACGTGGAAGACTTCATCACCAACTGATGGAACATAAGCTTCTCCATAGTTGAACTTCAAGCCTTCTGCTAATTTTTGAGAAGTTTTCAATACTTTAGAAATATCTTTGGTAACGTAATCGCCACCCTCTTGATAGATATTTGTAAATTGAAGTTCTTGATTTCGAACAGAAGCTACTGTCGTTTGACCTCCACCTAAATCAATGACGGTCGCACCAAACTCACGTTCTCCTTCGTTCAATACAGACTTAATCATTGCAAGTGGTGAAATAATGATGTTTTCAACTTGCAAACCAGCACGTTCAACTGTTTTCCGTAAATTATGGAGGACAGTTCTAGGGCCAGTATACAAGAGACCACGCATTTCCAAACGGATTCCCATCATTCCACGTGGATCGCGGATTCCTTGGAAACCGTCAACTGTGAACTCTTCTGGAATAAAGGTAATGACTTCACGGTCTGGAGTCATACTCTTTGTCAAAGCAGATCTGACAACATTTTCAACATCTGCATCCGTAATTTCTTTTGAATCACTGGTTACAGGAATCATTCCTTGAGTTGCTTCAATTTGAAGAAGGTTCGCTGGCAACCCAACGTTAACAAGATTGATTGAAATTCCTGCTTTTTCTTCTGCTTGGCTTACTGCACTTTTAATCGCATTAGAAGCAGCCTCAATATCAACAATAATTCCATCTTTGACGCCAGCACTTTTTGCATTGCTGACTCCAATTACATTCATTTCTCCATTGACATGTTCTGCCACCAATACTTTTATTGAACTAGTACCGATATCTAAACCTGTAAAAAAGCCGTTTCTAGCCATTACACCAGTCCTCTCTCTTTTGTTTTCCTATACGTCAATTAATAGCTCCATTTTAGTTAGAACTATCCAAATTTCATTATAACACAAAAATGCCCATAGTGGGCATATTTTCTTTATTTATTTCAGATAATTTATGAGGGTTTACTCAGCGGGAACTTCTTCGTGTTGCTCGGTTACGACTGCACTCTCATCAGAATCTGTCGAGTTAGCATCAGCTTCTTCTGTTTTGTTCCCTTCCCCTTCTTCTTTTTCTTTCTTTTCCAGAGCTAAATTGGCCATTGTTTCTGCATTGTAACTATATATCCCTGCTTCCATGTCAATGACACTGTCATCTTCAATCAGCTTGCGAATTTGATGGTAATATGGCAATTTACGCTTGATTTGAGATACCGGTACTAGGACCCTAGTGCCATCCTTCATGGTCAGCGTCATCAAATCCTTCGTCACCTTGCTCGGTGTCAAGTCCACTGACTCAATTTTATCGCGCACAGAAGATGGTATTTTCCCCAATTGTTTGACGAATTGTCGGACCAATTCTCGATCAGAAAATCGAACGGCTAGGTAAGTCTTAGGAAGCTGATCCGCAGCAACTGGTGTCTCTACCACTTCCCCATTCTCTAATATAGGATAGTGATCTTCCTCCGTCACATAGTAACCAAAGACCTGGTATTCCTCAACCTGAACCTTAAACGTCGTAGGGAAGGCATAAGTCATCGAAATATCTTTGACCCATGGACTTGCCGCCTTCATATTGGCAAGATAGCGATCCCGATTTAAAAAGGTTGTCAAGGTATAATCCCGATCTTGGATGCGGCTTTTTTCAAACAACAAGGTCTGATCCGCATTTTTATTCCCTGAGAATTCGATGATTTTTTGCTTAGCTAAGGGTGTTAAAAGGTAGGCAGAAAAGACTGCAATCAAGGTACTGATCACCAAAACAGGAATAGCTCGATAGATGTGACGTCTCGCAATCTGACCTTCCTTTTTGGCCTTCTTCGCTAGTTCCTCTTCTTCGAACATTTCTTCTGAAGGCTCTGTTAGGTAGATGATTTTTTCTTCTTCATCCTCTTCGTCTATTTCGTCAGGAAGAGTTTCTTGCACTTCCTCCTCAGCCAGATTAGCCTCCTTCTCTTTTTCTTCTTCTGCAGTCTCGGTATCTTGCTCTTCTGCATTTAAATCTTCAGAGGGAGTTTTTTGATTCAGAAGTTCCTGTCTTTCCTTCTCTTCTTGTGCCTTCTTTTCTTTTTCTTCTTGCTCTTCTATTTGTTTTTTCTTTTGATACTCCTGGTTCCGTCTCTGCCATTCAGAGAGCTTTGTGACTTCTTTAGGAGTTTTTTGGTTCTTCTTATCCGTCATTTTTTCCTTTTATTAATTTCTTGATGGACTAGACTGTAAAATTCATCCAAGGAAAGCAATTCATTCGAAGCCTTCATCGCTTGATGGTAGCTTTCTGCCCCTTGGAACATTTTATCCATCGTTTCTTGCAACCGATCCATGCTCAAATCTGGCTCAGCGATGGTTTCTGCATAGCCTTTTTCCACAAAATATTGAGCATTTTCAATCTGATCTCCCCGACTAGCCTCTTTCCCTAGGGGAACGATGATATGGAGCTTATCCATGGCCAAGAGTTCAAAAATCGTATTGGCACCACCACGAGTCACTACTAGGTCTGCCTTTTGGAGCAAAGGAAGATAGTGATCCGTCACGTAATCCACTCGATAAAGATGAGGTGCTTGTTCATTCAAGGAAGAGTCCCCTGTCAAATTAATGACATTGTATCTTGCCAACAAGGCTTCTCGGTGATTTGTGACAAACTCATTGAACACTCGCGCACCAGCAGACCCCCCCACAAAGAGAAGAGTCGGCAACTGTGGATCAAATTGAGCAAATACTGCTTCCAATTCTTGTGGGATTGGAAGTTGTTCCTGACGAACCTTGGTCACAGCTCCTACATGTTGGGCTTTCACTAGGCTTTTCGGCTGCTCAAAGGTTGTGAACATTTTTGTCGCAAACTTATAAGCAATTTTATTGGCCAAGCCCATGGAACGGTCGGATTCGTGGACCAATACAGGAACAAAACAGAGTCGTGCAGCCACCACCGGAGGAACAGAAACGAAGCCTCCTTTAGAAAACAAGACCTGTGGTCGTACACGAAGCATGATCCAAATTGATTGGAGAATTCCCCAGAAGACCTTGAAGATATCCAACATGTTTTGCCAAGAGAAATATCGGCGCAACTTGCCCGTTGCAATCGAATGGAAATGGATGTCCAAGCCAGACTTCAAAATCTCTTGGTGTTCAATCCCCTTCTTGTCTCCAATATAATGAACTTCCCAACCGTCCTCGATGAAGCGAGGGATGAGGAGAAGGTTCAAGGTCACATGCCCAACTGTACCTCCCCCTGTAAATACTATTTTTTTCATATTAATTTTTCAACTCTTCTACTGTTTTAAGGAACTCATCGCCCCGTACTTCGAAATTCGCGTACATATCCCAGCTGGCATTGGCTGGACTAAGCAAGACGATATCACCTGGCTCAGCTATTTCAAAGGCTTTACGCGTTGCGTCTGCCACATCCGTCGCATCTAGATAGGCCACACCCGCTTGGTCTGCTGCTCGTTTCACCCGTTCAGCAGACTCTCCAAGGATCACCATCTTTTTAAGACCAGTAATATCTGGCACCAATTCGTCAAACTCATTGCCTCGGTCCAAGCCACCAGCGATTAAGATGACATGAGCGTTATCAAAGCCAGACAAGGCTTTTTGGGTTGCTAAGATGTTGGTAGACTTACTATCATTGTAGAATTTCACCCCTTCAATCTCAGCTACATACTGCAAGCGGTGCTTCACCCCGCCAAAGGCTGATAAGGTTTCTTGGATAGTTTGATTGTCAATGCCACGAAGTTTGGCCACTGCAATGGTAGCTAAAGCATTTTCTACATTGTGGCTGCCTGGTACTCCAATTTGGTCTGCTCGCATGACGGCTTGACCTCGGAAGTAAAGGACACCGTCCTCTAAATATGCTCCGTCTACCTTTTCTTGGGTTGAAAATGGCACCACAGTAGCCTCTGTTTGCTGCGCCAAGTCTTTGGCTAGATCTTGGTTAAAGTTTAGTACCACAAAATCCTTGGCAGTCATATTTTTTTGAATCGCCCATTTTGCAGCTACATAGTCTTCGAAAGATCCATGGTAATCCAAGTGGGTCGGCATCAAATTGGTAATGACTGCGATTTCTGGATGAAAAGCTTCAATCCCCATCAATTGGAAAGAAGATAATTCCATTACCAATGTGTCTTTAGCTGTCGCTGTTTGAGCGACTTGACTAGCTGGAAAACCAATATTTCCAGACAAGAGACCGTTTTGTCCAGCAGCCGTTAATACTTCTCCAATCATGGTAGTGGTGGTTGTTTTTCCGTTTGAACCAGTGATTCCGATGATGGGCGCTTCTGAAATGAGGTAGGCCAATTCAACTTCGGTCAAAACAGGGATGCCTTTTTCAAGGGCCCGTTCAACCATAGGATTCGTGTAAGGAATTCCAGGGTTCTTCACCATCACCGCAAAGTCTTCATCCAAGAGTTCCAGAGGATGTCCTCCTGTCACAACTTTGATCCCTTCTTCCAGCAAGCTTTGGGCTGCAGGATTTTCTTCAAAGGCTTTGCCATCATTCACTGTTACGATAGCTCCTAGGCGATCGAGTAGTCGCGCTGCAGATTCTCCAGACTTAGCCAATCCTAAAACAAGGACTTTTTTATTTTTAAATGTTTCAATGACGTTCATAGCTTTTTTCTCTCCAATTTGTTCACCTTCTATTTTACCCTTTTTTAGACAAATTAAAAAGCCTTAAGACAGCAAAAGAAGCAACACGTATAAAAATGACCGCTTCACCATCTGTCATAAAAAAGAGTCGCCATGATTTTATATCACAACAACTCTATTTTATGGAGACAAGCTCTCCAGTTTATTCTGATTTATCCAGGCGTTTAGAAGACTTGGTCGGCAATCGCGAAATATCAACTAGGGCCAGGTAGCCTACAAAAGCAAGGAAGGCGCCCACAAAAAATTCTGAAGGCAATTGGAAAATTTGGAAAATCGCTAAGCAAAGGAGAATGACCAAAGAGACCAACAATACGACTAGGGTTACTACATTCAGAGTTCCTCTGATGCTCTTTGGAGCTGCAAAAAGGTAAAAAAGGAGAATCAAAATACCTATAATTAAATAAACCATTTTGTCACTCCTTTCTTATTTCTTATTCAGCTGCAGCTGATTTTTTCTTTTTGTTTGCTTTTTCACGTTCTGCCTTGTTGAGGATTTGTTTCCGCAAACGGATAGATTCAGGTGTTACTTCCATGTATTCATCATCGTTCAAGAACTCGAGTGATTCTTCAAGCGTCAAGATACGAGGAGTCTTGATAACCGCTGTTTGGTCCTTGGTAGCAGAACGAACGTTGGTCATTTGTTTAGCCTTGGTGATGTTAACAGTCAAGTCATTTTCACGAGAGTTTTCACCGATGATCATTCCTTCGTAAACCTCAGTACCTGGGTTGACAAAGATAGTACCACGTTCTTCGATAGACATGATAGAGTAGGTTGTTGCCTTACCAGTATCGATAGAAACAAGGGCACCACGGTGACGACCACCAATTTCCCCTGGAATCAATGGCAAGTATTGGTCAAAGGTATGGTTCATGATCCCGTAACCACGAGTCATTGACAAGAATTCAGTTGAGTATCCAATCAAACCACGCGCAGGAACAAGGAAGACCAAACGAGTTTGACCGTTACCTGTTGCAACCATATCCAACATTTCACCCTTACGTTCAGAAAGGCTTTGGATGACAGACCCTTGGTATTCTTCTGGTGTGTCGATTTGCACACGTTCAAACGGCTCACATTTCACACCATCGATTTCTTTAATGATAACCTCTGGACGAGATACTTGAAGCTCGTATCCTTCACGACGCATGGTTTCGATCAAGATAGACAAGTGCAATTCCCCACGTCCTGAAACGGTCCATTTATCTGGTGAGTCTGTTGGTTCTACACGAAGAGAAACGTCTGTTTGCAATTCTGCTTGAAGGCGCTCTTCGACCTTACGAGAAGTCACCCATTTCCCTTCACGACCAGCAAAAGGTGAGTTGTTGACCAAGAAGGTCATTTGAAGGGTTGGCTCATCGATATGAAGAACTGGAAGAGCTTCAATAGCATCTGTTGGAGTAATGGTTTCACCAACGAAGATATCTTCCATACCTGACACGGCAATCAAGTCACCTGCTTTAGCTTCTTGGATTTCACGACGTTCCAAACCAAAGAAACCAAAGAGCTTCGTAACACGGAAGTTCTTCGTTGTGCCGTCTAGTTTAGAAAGGGTTACTTGGTCCCCAACTTTTACTGTACCACGGAAGATACGTCCGATACCGATACGTCCTACGAAGTCATTGTAGTCAAGAAGAGACACTTGGAATTGAAGCGGCTCATCTGAGTTATCAACTGGAGCTGGGATGTGATCAATAATGGTGTCAAAGATTGGCGCCATGGTCTTTTCTTGATCTGCTGGATCATCTGACAAGGAAGATGTTCCGTTGATCGCTGACGCATAAACGACTGGGAAGTCAAGTTGGTCATCATCCGCACCAAGCTCGATGAAGAGTTCCAAGACTTCGTCTACTACTTCTGCTGGACGAGCAGATGGCTTATCGATTTTGTTAACTACAACGATCGGCACAAGGTCTTGTTCCAAGGCTTTTTTCAATACGAAACGAGTCTGCGGCATGGTTCCTTCGTAGGCATCTACGACCAAAACAACACCGTCAACCATTTTCATGATCCGCTCAACTTCTCCACCGAAGTCCGCGTGTCCTGGTGTGTCCATGATGTTGATACGAGTCCCGTTGTAAGCAACGGCTGTATTTTTCGCAAGGATGGTGATTCCACGCTCTTTTTCGATATCGTTTGAGTCCATTGCACGCTCTGCCAACTCTGTACGCGCGTCAAGAGTTTCAGATTGTTTCAACAATTCGTCAACGAGGGTTGTTTTACCGTGGTCGACGTGGGCGATAATCGCGATATTACGGATATCTTCTCTTAATTTTGTCATGATTTCCTCTATTGTATTCAAAAATTTATTTTCTAACTGAACGATTATACCACAATTTTAAGCAAATGGCATAACTCAGACAAGTGTAAATGTTTTCATGCTTTCTTTCGAAAACCTTCTTTCTCATTCCCACTCCTAACCACTCTATTCATGAAAATCTTTCACCTCTTTATCCCTTTTCTTCATCCTTTTTCCGAATACTTGTGCTTCTCTCCATTTCATGCTATCCTGTCTTTTATGAGATTAGATCAATTACTGGCCCACTACCAAATTCCCCGCAAAGAAATCAAACAGAGCCTAGCTAAAAAGCAGATCCTAGTCGACGGACTTGCTGCAACAAAATTATCCCAAAATGTGGATACAGGTCTCCAAGAAGTTCGCTGGAAGGATCGGATCCTTACCGACTGTTCCCATTACTATTTTCTTCTTCATAAACCTCAAGGACTAGTGACGGCTACCAAGGATGCCCAACATCCTACAGTGTTGGATCTCCTCCGAGCAGAAGACCGGACCCCCAAGACCTATCCTATCGGTCGACTGGATCGGGATACGACCGGGCTCCTCCTACTCACAGACAATGGACCTCTAGGTTTCCAACTCCTTCATCCCCAATACCATATTGAAAAAGAATACGCGGTAACAGTCAACGGTCCTCTTGAACCCACTCATATAGAGGAATTTCAAGAAGGAATCACCTTCTTAGACGGGACAACATGCAAGCCCGCCAAACTAAAAATCCTTAACTCCAGCCTTACCGAAAGCCAGGCCCTAATCACCCTGTCTGAAGGGAAATTTCATCAGGTGAAAAAGATGTTTCTCTCTGTCGGTGTCAAGGTAACTAGCCTCAAGCGAATCAAATTTGGAGATTTTTCATTAGACCCCGACCTAACAACAGGTGATTACCGCCCCTTGAACCAAGAGGAATTGAAAATCATTAAAAACTACTTAGAAAAAAGTGGATAAAACAAAAAAAGCTTTAGTTTTAAAGCTTTTTTGTTTTAGTTAATCCCTGAAAGTTGTGAGATAATTACGATAAACATAACTACAGAAAGAACAATCCCTACGATAGAAAGAATTTTTTCTGTGGTATAGTCTAGTCCAGATTCTCTTTGATTTGAACTAGCCAAGACCAATCCTAGGATACCCAAAATCGGACCTACTAATGGAAATACAAAAGCAAGGATGATAGATAGGATCCCCATAACAAGTGAGGCGTTATTCTTTTCTTGCAATTTCTAGAAACTCCTTAAAGTTAATATCATTTTATGATGGCACATCAAGGATCTTTAGCAAAATGTTCCTTGATCTTAGTTCGTCTTGACTTTCCCATCCCAAGAATCCAAACCATAGGACAAGATATAGATATCTTTATAGCCCTGTTTTTTCAAGAAGAGAGCCGCATTGGTCACACGGGACCCACGACTGTTCTCATAGAGCAAGACTGGTTTATCTTTGCGAAGAGCAGACAGACTCACTTTTAACTGGTTGGAAGGAATATTCCGAGCTCCCAAAATATGCTTAGCGTGGAACTCATTTGGATCACGCAAGTCCACTAATTGGCCTTTGCGGATCAATTCTTCAAACTCTGCATTATCCACAATTTTTGCTGCCCGACGGATACGGAAGTAATTGTAGCCCATCCAGCCAAACATCCCTAAAACAATCAACCATACTAAAATATTTGTTAAACTCACTTTTCTTTTTCCTCTTCTAAATAGCGTAATTCCTGTGCGTGTTCTCTACGTAAGACGGCTTCTGCTTCTAGATAATCCAATTTTTCCATCAGCCCAGCGTCATAGATCCTTTTCAATTCAATCTTCATTAATTCGATGTCGTAAAGTCGTTTTCCGACATAAATAATGATTCCAAATTTTTTCAGAAATTGTTGAACATCGTACAGGGTTTTCATGTGCTTATTCTATCAAATCTTTCAAGTATTTTCAAGATAGCCCCTATTTTATTTACAGGAAAAATCTCATCCAAACAAAAATGAGCCTCCCAAGCAAGGAAGGCTCGTTTGTTTATTTTCAGATTACAAACCTGGTGCTTGACCTAATTCAGCGGCAATCATCCAGATATGTTTTTCCAATTCAGCTTTTGCACCAACAAAGATATCGTTGGTCACGTCATCTCCTTCAGCATCTGTGATATCCAAGGCTTTTTGATAAAGACTTACCAAGTAGCGGAAGATAGAAAGGACACGTCCCAAATTTTCTTCCATAGAGCGTTCGAATGAACCTTTTTCTTCTTGGATGTTGCTGTATTCCAAGAACTCAACCATGCTAGCGTATGGGGCACCACCCAAGGTAATCAAGCGTTCACTCACTTCATCAAGAGTCGCATCCAAGCTTTCCATGTACTCATCCATTTTTGGATGCCATACGAGGAAACCACGGCCACGCATATACCAGTGCACTTGGTGCAAGGCAATATGAGCGACATAAAGGTCTGCCACCACTTGATTCAAAACCGCTTTTGTATCGGTTAAACTCTTGCTTACTTCACTGATTGTTGCAAATGTTGCTACGTCTTTTGCTGCTTCTTTTTTAATTGTTGTCATAACTAAATTCTCCTTTTTTAGAATTATTCTAATTTAGTTATATTATAATCCTTCTAATTAAGAAATGCAAGAGAAAATGCTTAAATAAGAAAAGTTAGAAAATTGTTTCATTTCTAATCCCCATTATTCTTCTTTTTTACGAATTATATAAGTATGATTAACTTCTATTTTTTTACAGTCGGTGCCTGCATCGCCTCCTTTTTAGGGCTCGTCATCGACCGCTTTCCAGAAAGCTCCATCATTCGTCCGAGAAGCCATTGCGACCAATGTCAGCAGACCTTAAGACCTCTGGACCTGATTCCTATTCTTTCGCAATGCCTTTTTCGATTCCGTTGTCGCTACTGCCAGAGTCCTCTTCCTTATTGGTATGCCCTTTTTGAAGGCTGGAGTGGCCTCCTTTTTTTGCTATGCTATCAGGGCTTTCTTCCCATTCCTCATCTCCTGCTTCTGCTTGGCAGTTGTATTTTGGCTATCTATGATTTGCGCTCCATGGAGTACCCTCTCCTTCTCTGGCTAATACTCCACACTCTTTGCCTACTTTGCACCGGTCCTACCCTCTTAATGGGAGTCTTTCTCTTCTTAGGAATTCTATCTTGTCTTTACTCCATTGGCATTGGAGCAGGGGACTTTCTCTTACTGGCTACTTTTTCTTTGACCCTCTCAGCTACCCAAGTCCTCCTAGTCATGCAAGGGGCTTCCCTCATTGGTCTCCTGGTCTTTCTCTTTAAAAAAGAAAAAGACCGGATTCCTTTCGTTCCCTGTCTTTTTCTGAGTTATCATGCTTTACTCTTTTTTACAATTTTTAGCAGATAAGATTGTTTAGTTTGTTGCTTTCGCTTCTAGATAATCTGCAATAGCAGCTACGTCCTTGTCTCCACGTCCAGAAACATTGATGATGATGATCTTGTCTTTGTCCAATTGTGGAGCACGTTTGACCGCTTCTGCAATCGCGTGTGAACTTTCGATGGCTGGGAGGATCCCTTCTGTCTTACTGAGAAGAAGAAGCGCTTGAACTGCTTCATCATCTGTCGCTGCTACATATTCGACACGACCAGAGTCTTTAAAGAAGGCATGCTCTGGACCAACCCCTGGGTAGTCCAAACCAGCAGAGATTGAGTACACTGGTGCTACTTTCCCATCTTCGCCAAAGACAGCATAGGTCTTCATGCCATCGACAACTCCAACAGTCCCCTTGGTCATGGTCGCTGCGTGCTGATCAGTATCCAAACCATGGCCTGCCGCTTCAACTCCGACCAATTTGACCTCTTCATCACCTACATATTGGGAGAAGGCACCAATGGCATTGGATCCCCCACCAACACAGGCAATGACATAATCCGGCAAACGCCCTTCTTTTTCCAAGATTTGGCGTTTAGATTCTTCACTGATCACCTTTTGGAATTCATGCACAATGGTTGGGTAGGGGTGAGGTCCAACGGCAGAACCCAAGACATAAAAAGCATCCAGATCCGCCATCCATGCTCCAAACGCAGCATCAACAGCGTCTTTCAAGGTCTTTGTACCTGTTTCAACCGCATGGACGGTTGCCCCCATCATTTCCATGCGGAAGACATTGAGACGTTGGCGTTCCACGTCTTCTGCTCCCATGTAGACATCACAGGCCATGCCGAACTTAGCTGCTGCAGCCGCTGTAGCCACACCGTGTTGACCGGCTCCTGTTTCGGCAATCACGCGCGTTTTGCCCATGCGTTTGGCCAAGAGGATTTGCCCCAAGACGTTATTCAATTTATGCGAACCTAGGTGATTCAAATCTTCGCGCTTCAAATAAATTTTTGCCCCACCTAAATGCTCTGTCAAACTTTCCGCAAAGTAGAGTGGTGTTTCCCGACCAGAGTAATCTTTCAAATAATGTTTGTATTCTGCGATAAATTCTGGGTCATTTTTGTACTGTTCAAAAGTTGCCTCTAATTGATCCAGCAAGTTTTGAATGGGTTCTGGTACGAAAGATCCACCAAATTGTCCGAAATAGCCTTTTGTTTCTGTCATGATTGTGTCCTCTTTTCTATATTTTCAATCCTGTTTATGATTTTTTCTCTCGCCGGCCCTTTGAGCTGCAGTCTCACTTGATTCCTTTGAGATACAAAAAACCTCACACAGAAAAATCTGTGTGAGGACGATTCGATACCGCGGTGCCACCTCAATTGTAGGAAGACATTCTTTCTCCTACATCTCTGACCTGTCTAACAACAGGGTGCACGATAAGGTGTGCTCACCGAATTTTTATTGTTTCAAATTCATCATCATAAACGCATCAGCCCATTTCAAGATTCACCACTACTTGTTCGCAATCACCACAAGCTCCCTGGAAGTGAGAAAAACCTCTACTTTTCTGATGTCTTGAAGCTATTATAGCTCCCGCTTCTGACTTTGTCAACCCAAAATTTGAAATCGTATTCAATCGTTCGGATTTTAGTCCAAACTAAGATAGATTGTCCTTGCCCATAGAAGCTTGCACCCATTTAAAACACAGATAGGCTAGGTAGCCTCCCAGAGTATTGGTCCACAAATCATCTATCTCAAACACCCGATTGAAATCAAACAAGAGGTCTAGCACAATCTGACTAAGCTCGATCCACACACTCATCCCTAGACTAAAGCAAAGGACGCGTTTCCGAGTGCCTAGCCAAGGCCAGAGCCACAGCAGTTGAAAGACCAAAGGAGATAAGAGAAAAATATTGGCTATATTCTGTACAAACACCTTGATCAGCTGGAGCAGACTGGTCACTTGACCTAGGTTGATGAGAGAATTAAAGGGAATCAGTAATACGACTACACGACCAAAATGCTGAATCCCAGGTGTTTCCATCCCTGGTTCAGGCTGCTGGGGAAGAAAACACAGGAGACAGAGCAGGACAAAATAGAAGAAACTGCCACCTAGTAGCAGTTGTCTTCCTTTTTTTGTTAATTGCCCTTCTTCTATCAGCCTGTTGTTACGGTTGAGCTTCTTCAACAATGGCTTTCTCCCGGTCTCTCTTCATCGTATTAGAACGCAATTGTCCACAAGCGGCATCGATATCCGTACCATGCTCTTGACGAACCACGCAGTTGACTCCGTTTTTCTTCAAGGTGTCATAAAAGGCCATCACTCGCTCTCTTGGACTTCGACTATATTGGTCATGCTCACTAACTGGGTTGTATGGGATCAAGTTGACATAAGATAGCTTCTTGATCTTTTTGAGGAGTTCTGCCAATTCCAAAGCTTGCTCGACACCATCATTGACTTCGTTGAGCATGATGTACTCGAAGGTCACCCGACGGTTGGTCGTTTCGATATAGTACTCAATGGCCGCAAACAATTTCTCAATCGGGAAAGCCCGGTTGATTTTCATGATACTAGAACGCAAGTCATTGTTTGGAGCATGAAGGGATACTGCCAAGTTGACCTGAACCCCTTCATTGGCAAAGTCACGAATCTTATGAGCCAAGCCAGACGTTGAAACAGTAATGTGGCGGGCACCGATAGCTAGCCCCTTGTCATCATTGACCGTACGGACAAAGCTCAAGACATTCTTGTAGTTGTCAAACGGCTCACCAATTCCCATCACAACGATGTGGCTGACACGTTCATCTTGTCCACGCTCGTCAAAGTATTTTTGAACCAACATGATTTGGGCAACGATTTCCCCGCTGTTCAAGTCGCGTTGCTTCTTGATCAAACCAGATGCACAGAAGGTACAGCCGATGTTGCACCCTACCTGAGTGGTGACACAAACTGACAAGCCATAGTGTTGACGCATCAAAACTGTCTCGATCAACATGCCATCTGGCAATTCAAAGAGGTACTTGACGGTCCCATCTGCCGACTCTTGAACGATCCGTTGTTTCAAAGGATTAATCACGAACTGGTCGTTCAAGGTTTCAATCAAGTCCTTCGATAGGTTGGTCATTTCTTCAAATGACTGGACGCGTTTGCGATAGAGCCATTCCCAGATTTGGGTCGCTCGGAATTTCTTTTCACCATTTTCTTCTGCCCACTCGATCAGTTCTTGTCGAGTCAGGCCATAAATTGAAGGTTTCATCTTATCTCTTTTCTCTCTTTACTTTTGACGGATGACAAAATGGCGTTCTTGCTCACCCTGTGCATCTTTTTTTCTAGACCGCTGACGGTTCTTTTTCTTTGGTTGAGAAGTCTTTTGTTTTTGCTCCTGTTCACGTTCCCGTGGCTGATTTTTGGAGCGATTCCGGCGATTTTGACGACCGCCACGCTTAGCAGAACGATTCCCCTCTTCCTGTTGTTTAGGAGAAGATTTCTTGTCAAAGGATGCTCGACGAG
Organism: Streptococcus sp. 343_SSPC; assembly: GCF_001072385.1. Classification (NCBI taxonomy): domain Bacteria; kingdom Bacillati; phylum Bacillota; class Bacilli; order Lactobacillales; family Streptococcaceae; genus Streptococcus; species Streptococcus sp. 343_SSPC. Next base: position 22,096 of record NZ_JVKU01000015.1, read on the forward strand.
GTTCTGCATTTTCTAGGACAAAATAAGCACAGCCATAGCTACAGTATTCTAATAAATAATCTTCCAGACGGCTGATTTTCTCTGCATCTGTGACAGGACGATCATCTTTATAGAAGCCACGTAGGCGCAACTGTTCATTGCTCCAATCACCGACAATGTAATCAAATTTGGTCAAAACCTCTGAAAAACGCTGACCAAAGACCGTCGCATCAAAGGCATCATTTTGATTCTCAACCAGCTCAAATGTCAATTGTTCTGCTAGCACTTGACTGCCAACCAGACGAAATTCCGGTCCAGGATATTTATTGTAATTAAATAATTCAGGGGATATTTCTTTGCGCATAGCCTTCCTTTATTCATACCTTTAGTTATAACACTTTATTTTATCATAAATCCCTATCTTTAGATAGAATTTCAACGGAAAAGAGAAAATCTGTAAAAAGTCTGACGATTTAATTTACCTTTTCTTGCTGTCACATTATAAAAAGCAGGCTTTTTCAAAGCCTGCTCAGATGGAAGATAAAGTCTTCTGAAAAACTTTCCTTAGGTGAGTACGGACGTCAGCGAACTTCGTAGAAGTTCCATGACTAATTATTGAGCCTAAGGTCTCAATAATTCCGTGTGCCTGAAACAATTGCGTTTCAGGCACTTTTCTCACGGCGGAAAGTTTTTTAGATGACTTCGTCTTCAATCTAAAACAAAGAAGGCAATCTTTGTCTCTATACATGTTCATCAGATGATGAAAGGGGCAAAAAAAGAGTAATTTTCGTATAGCTATTGGCCTTAGAATCAATCTCCATATGATAGGCTTCGCCAAATTGGAGATGCAATCGTTGGTCCACATTTTTCAAGCCAACACCTCCTAAACGAAGAAGGGTTTGGTCTGTTGACTCTGATCGGTCAAACCCTCGTCCATTGTCAAAAATCGATACGCAGGCGGAGTCTCCACTGACTTCAGTCGTCACTCGAATGAGACCGGGCCGATCGATCTCTTTAATGCCATGGTAAATCGCATTTTCCACTAAGGGTTGAAGCACTAATTTGGGGAGCTGATAGCCGCCCAACCGTTCATCTTCTAAAATTTCATAATTGAGCTTTTCACCATAACGTTGCTTCTGAATGAAAAGATACTGGCGGACATGGTCAATTTCATCTCTCAGTAGGATTTGTTCCTGGCCTTGGTTGAGAGCTAGTCGAAAATATTGAGCCAGAGACTTGGTGATATCAACCACGCGCCGACTATCATTAAACTCCGCCATCCAGACAATCGTATCCAAGGTATTATAGAGGAAATGCGGATTAATCTGAGCCGAAAGTGCCCGCAACTCGTAACGCCGTGCGTTCTGTTCCTCTTCCTTAACCTGTTGCATGAGGTTATCGATTTGGTCCAACATGGCATTAAAAGTTTGAGCGAGGTCCACCAATTCTGGAGATCCTTTGGCTGCAGCTCTCACGTGAGCATCTCCTGCTCCAATCCTCAAAATGATAGCCTGAAGGTCTCGTAAGGGTTTGATCCACAAACGCAGAACAAAGCCGATCCCTATTAAACACATGATCAAAGCTAGTAATCCTAGACCAATGAAAGAGTATAGGAGCTGCGACTGAAGCATCTGAAGTCCTTCAAGTGAAGCCACTCCAATCAAGGTCCAATCACTATTTGGAATCGGAACCTGATAGATAAAATTCTGCCCTCCTTTTGCATAACCATCTTTCACAGCAATATAGGGCTGCATGGCCTGCATTTCTTGGCTGGAGGAATAGACCGCCTTTTTAGGATGGTAGACAAACTCATGCTTTTGATTAATGATAAAACTAAAGCCTTGTTTCCCTAGTTGAAGGTGATCCAAGTAAGCCTGAAGGCTATCGTAGCCAATATCTAAGCGTACTACTCCGAGATTTTGTCCGGTCTGATCGACCACTTCTTGGGTAATAGAAACCACCCATTTTTCTTTTTCCGAGGTCAAGGATTCCTTTCGAGCTGGCGTCAAGACCGGCATGGCTCTTTCCTTAATCGCCTCTTGATACCAACTTTCATTCATCATATCTGAAGAAGTCTGCATGCTGATTTTGGTATCTGTCGCTACCAGACGTCCGTCCTTAGTCACCAGGACTGCTGAGACCAGGTCCGGATCCGTTTCAATCATCGTTCGCATCAAGTGCTGAACCGTTTCTTGATCCGCACTCCTATCTTGGGCAAATTGGCGAACAGCCTGTTCCTTACTAAGCACTGTTGTGGTCTGCTTTAATTTTTTTAGATAAGACGTGATAAACTGACTACTTTGGTCGATACTATTTCTTGTCGTCCGCTCCGTTAGCTGGCGGATCGCCCCTGAACTCGTTTGATAGTAAAGGCTACCGATGAGACCAAAAAGTAAGAGAATGAAGAGAAAAAAGTAGAGGACCAGCTGGATCAGCAAGGGATATCGTTTCATTCATGCTCTCCTTTTTTGTACTGCCTTGGCGTCACCCCAACAACCTGCTTAAAACGTTGAGAAAAATAGTTCATATCTTCAAAACCAACCTGATCGGCGATCTCATAAATCTTTAAATCTGTCGTGAGAAGCAAGAGGCGAGCCTTCTTCATTCTCTCTTGGATGAGATATTCTTGGAAGGGGAGTCCCAATTTTTTCTTGATCAATACACTTAGATAAGAGGGACTGAAACCAAGTTGATAGGCCAAATCTTTCAGGGTTAACTGGGAATCTGCTAAACGAGCATGAATAGCTTCTTCCAAGTCTGTCGAATAACCATGACTGACCAAATCTTCGACTTGCGCCTTTTTTCGCTCTTGATCGAGTTTTCCTTTCACCTTTGCTAACATCTCTTCGATATCATCTTTTGAAAAAGGCTTCAGCAAATAATCATCTGCACCTAACTTGATGGCTTTCCTTGCAAACTCAAAGTCATCATAACCTGTCAAAAAAATGATATGACAAGACGGAGACTGCTCTTTGACGAGATGGGCCAGATCCAAGCCATTCATTTGTGGCATATTGATATCGGTTAGAAGGATATCAGCTGGTTGATCTTGAAACTTCTCCCAGGCCTCACGGCCATTTTCTGCCTGGTTGATGACGGTCATTCCAAACTGTTCATAATCCACTAAGGAAGTCAGTCCCTGCCGGATAAGCTCTTCATCTTCCACAATCATGATCGCATACATGTCTTTCACCTACTTGTTTTTGCTAGGCTTATTATAGCAAATTGTAGTTCCAAATGTCTCAGACATAGTCCAATAAATAACCGTAGCCCTTTTCCACCATCTCTGCTTTAGGGATAAATTTGATTGACAAGCTATTGATGCAATAGCGAAGGCCGCCTTTTTCCTTGGGACCGTCGGTAAAAACATGGCCCAGATGGGAATTTCCCACACGGCTCCGAACTTCTGTCCGAGTCATATTGAAACTCTTATCCTCCTTATAGATTGCCACATCAGGACTAATAGGACGACTGAAACTTGGCCAACCACAACCAGAATCAAATTTATCCTTAGAGGAAAAGAGCGGCTCACCGGTCACGACATCTACATAAATACCGGCATCAAACTGATCCCAGTAACGATTGGAGAAGGCCCGTTCGGTATCATTTTTTTGTGTCACCGCATACTCTTCAGGAGATAACTTCTTTTTGATTTCCTCATCGCTCGGTTTTGGATAGCGACTAGCGTCAATAACTGGATAAGAAGCTTGATTCACATCAATGTGACAATAGCCATTCGGATGTTTCTGTAGATAATCCTGGTGGTAGTCCTCAGCCTTGATGAAATTAGTCAGTGGCTCTTTTTCCACCGCTAACGGTTTGTCGTATTTTTTTGCTACCTCTTCAAAGACTTGGTTAATGGTTGGAAGGTCTTCTTGGGAGACATAATAGACACCTGTTCGGTATTGAGTCCCTTGATCATTTCCTTGACGATTCTTCGACGTTGGGTCGATAATCCGGAAATAATGCAGGAGCAATTCTTTCAGAGATACCTGCTTGACATTGTAAGTGATATGAACTGTTTCAGCATGGCCTGTTTGAGGGACTAATTCATACTTGGTGGTATCCCCTTTTCCATTGGCATAACCTGATTCGGCATCAATGACACCCGGAACACGGGAAAAATACTCTTCCACACCCCAGAAGCAACCACCAGCTAGATAGATTTCTCGTTGGTCTTCTGGATTGACTTTTTCTTCTTGCTTTTTGTTTGCTACTGGTGTCTGACTCATGGACGCTTTTTTGATCTGCTCAGTCGTCGCATCTGATGTATCCAAGGCCATGGATCCTTTGATAAGGAAAAAGATTCCAAAACAAAATAGCCCCACTAAAAGAATGGAAATGAGTTTCCATTTTGTTTCCATTTTATGTCCTCCTTACTTCATTTCTTTTAGAGTCTGGACGATGTCTTCCTTGCTCATATAACCGATATGGGTCTTAGCGAGAGTCCCATCACTATTGATAAAGAGTGCCGATGGATAAGAACGAATCCCATACTCTTTTAGCAGCTCCCCTTTACTATCTAGCAAGACTGGGAAATCCTTGTAATCCAAAGACTGGTACCAGTTTTTGAAATCTGCTTCTGATTTTTCACCATTAAAAGTTGGAGCTACAACGGATAAGACCACATAATCCTTACCCGCCTCTTCTTTTGCCAACTCATTGGTATCCTCTAATGTCGATAGGCAAATAGAGCACCAGGAAGCCCAAAATTTGAGGTAAACTTTCCTTCCCTTGTAATCAGATAAGCGGTAGGTCTTACCGTCTACTCCTTGCAGGTTAAACTCTTGAACCTTCTTTCCAGCTTGCTCTGAAGATCCCATTGTGGATGTCTGCTTAGTCTCACTTTTGTTGGATGATTCCATTCCTTGGTTAGAGCAAGCCCCCAAAAGTCCAGTACACAAGAATCCTGCAGCTACTAAAGCTAATTTCTTCATCATTATTACCTCTTTAAACAAGGAGAAAGTCATCCTCAGATGACCTCTCCCTTCTTTCATTAGTTGTCTGATTTCATATCAGATGATTCACTCTTTTCATCTTTCATTTCTGAATCGCTAGATTTCATCTCATCTTTTTTCATATCGTCCTTCATTTCAGAACTGCTGTCAGACATCATAGATGAATCTTTCATGTCTTCTTTTTTCATTTTATCATCGGACATGGATGAATCCTTCATGTCATCCTTCTTCATATCTTCCTTCTTCATATCGTCCTTCTTCATCATACTACTATCGTCCGTTTTTTTCATGTCTGAATCTGATTTCTGTCCAGAACAAGCTGCTAAAGTGACGATGCTAAGTGTAGCAATAGAAAGTGCAAGAATTTTTTTCATGATTTTTCTCCTTTAATCATTCAAGATTAGTGAAACAGGGATGCGAGGCTATTAAGATTTCCTAGCATCAGCAAGATGCCCATCAAGATGATGAGGGCACCACCAATTTTTTTCAAGGTTCCCATATGGGGCTTGAGTTTAGCAAAATGTTGTAGAACCCAGCTAGAAGCCAAGGCCAAAAGCAAGAAAGGCAGAGCCAAGCCTAATGTATAGACCAGCATCAGGAGAGCGCCTTGCAATGCACCATCTCCTCCAGAAGCTGCAATGGCTAAAACAGAGCTCAAAACTGGTCCGACACAAGGGGTCCAACCAAAACTGAAGGTGACCCCTATCAGAAAAGCATTGAAGAATTCATTGCGCTCCCGATTCTTTTTGAGTTGGATGGTCTTTTGTTTTTGGAGTTGCTGAAGATTGATGAGGCCCATCTGATGGATTCCCAATAAGATGACAATCCCTCCTAGTAGGTAACGGAACCAGGGAGCATAAAGCACCTGGCCAAGGGCCCCTGCACCGTATCCTAGAATCAGGAAAACAGTTGATAGACCTGCGATAAAACAAAGAGTCTTCACCAGGCCATACCAAGAAATGTCTCTTCCAAAAATACGCACCGTTTTTTCATGCTCAGAATCCAATAGAATCCCTACATAGACTGGCATCAGTGGCAAAATACACGGGGAGAAAAAGGATAGAACTCCCGCTAAGAATACTGAAATGGAAAACAAACTGGTTTGAATCATTTCACTACCTCCCTTTCTTTCTGACACCAGTATAAAGAAAAAATCCCTCTAAAAATAGAGAGATTGATAAGCAAAAACTTGAATTTAATTAGAAGGTGAATGTTCCCCTCTGCTAACACGATGTCATACGTGCAAGTACGAAATTTGTCAAACAAGCTACTTTAATTCTTTTTCAAATAGTCAATGGCATCCTGCAAGGTTTTGACAGGAACAATTTTCATCTTGGTTTTAATTTTCTTAGCTGTTTCTACCGCTTCGTCGTAGTTGCTCTTGGCATTCGGATTGTTCTTTTTGACTTCTTCTGTCACTGGATTGTCAGGGGCAAAGAAGATTTCAGCACCAGCGCGATCTGCTGCTACGACTTTTTTATCCACTCCACCGATATCTCCGACAGTCCCATCATGGTTAATGGTCCCTGTCCCCGCGATATGGCGTCCCTGACGAAGGTCTGGATCCGCTACTTGGGTATAGATGGACAAACTAAACATCATCCCGGCACTTGGACCACCGATGCCAGCTGTCGCAAACTCAATCGGTACATCACTCTTCACTTCTGTCCGGTCAATCAAGCTAATCCCAATCCCATTCTTGCCATTGACCAACTTAATAATCTTTCCTTCAGCAGTCTTGGTCTGGCCATCTTCTGTGTAGGTCACTGAGACCTTGTCCCCAATTTTTTGGGAACCAACATACTCGATGAGCTCTTTTGAGCTCTTGAATGTCTTGTCATTGACAGCCGTAACTGTGTCCGCAATATTTAAAACGCCTTTGAAGGTAGAGTCTTCTGCTACTTGCATGACATAAACACCGAGGAATTCCATCTCTGTATCTTTTCCAGCCGTTTTCAGTCCTTGGTATTTGGCAGTATTTTGAGAGGTTTCCATATAAAATTGATTGATCCGGAAAAATTCCTCACTGGAACTGCCACCTGTCATTTCTTTTTCAGAGTAGATATCTGTAAAAGGAGTTACCCAGGCATAGACTATATCCGAGAAGGTCGCTTGCTTGACGGCAACAGTGACAAAATCATACGAACCGGATGCTTCATCATTTTTCTGGTTGACGCGCATCACTTGGCGAATATCTTCTGAACTCCCAGGCATTTCCAGATAATAGGGTAGGGGAACAAAGAAAGCTAGCAAGGCCAAAATCAGAAGCAGGGTCCCAATCATCGGCCAACGATAAGTTCTCCACACACTATCTTTTTTGCGCACAGGTTCAAATGGGCTTTCTGGTAGCTGAGCCCTTGGTTTCTCAAATTCTTTCATTCCTTTTATTTCATCTCCTTTATAACACTCTCTGGGACATAGGCACTGACATCTTGCTGGAAGGTTAGCAACTCGCGGATTCTCGTCGAGCTCAAGGCCTGGTACTGGGGCTGGGCACAGAGATAGATGGTCTCAAGCTCTGGAGCCAGCTGGTGATTGAAGTAGTCCATGTTGCTTTCATAGAGGAAGTCCTGGCTATTGCGTAACCCTCGGACCAAACTCGTCACCCCATACCGTCTAGCCACCTCTACTGCCAACTCTGCCTCTGAGGTGATGACTCTTACATTGGGCAAATGAGCCACTGCCTCTGTCACCATGGCTTCCCTTTGCTCAATGGTAAAATAGCCCTTCTTCTCATGATTAAAGAAGATGCCGACATACAAGTGATCAAACAAGCGACTAGCCCGCTCTATCAAATCCAAGTGTCCCAAGGTCATTGGGTCAAATGAACCTGTAAATAATCCGATTTTATCTGACATAAACCGTCACCTTACTAATTCCGTAGATTTTTTCTTTCCAGATTCCTAGACAAGCAATTTCCTCAGGCAAGTCTACTGCCTTGTCTGTCTCACAGACGACCATGACTTCTTCTCCCAGTAAACCACGTTCAGCCAGGGCCTCAATATCGGCTACGATCTGCTCTTTTGCATAGGGAGGATCCAGGAAAATAAGATCAAAGGTCCCCTGCAATTGATTGAGAGCTTGGTGAGCCTCCATCTTCAGCAATTGAAACTTGTGGCTTTCCTTGGTCATTTGGATATTGCTAGCAATAATCCCTTGGGCTCTGCGATCTTTCTCGACCAAGACAGCCTGCTCCATCCCCCGAGACACCGCCTCGATGGATAGACCGCCTGAGCCAGCATATAAATCCAAGACCCGACCCCCATCAAAATAAGGACCGATCATATTAAACATAGCCCCTCTCACCTTATCTGAAGTGGGCCTTGTTGTCTTTCCTTCGAGCGTCTTAAGAGGACGCCCTCCATAGGTACCTGATACAATCTTCATAGAGATTATTATATCAAAATTTGGATAAAAGATACAAAAACACCCACCCTCTCCAATCTGAGATTTGCTGAACCAAATCCCTTTCGCTGCCAAAGAAAAATCCTCTCACTTTTCTCTTGAAGTCCGAATTTTTTTTTGCTATACTATACGTAACTTTTAAAACGTTACATAGGAGAATACAGATGTTTGATGCAAAAAAATTAAAAGACCGGCGACTTGAGCTGGGCCTGACCCAAGCCCAGGTCTACGAATCCTTAGAGATTAGTCGCAAGACCTACTCTAGTTGGGAGAATGGCTTAGCAGAGCCACACGATAAAAATCTCAGGAGGTTGGCCAAGCGCCTCTCCGTTAAAGAGGACTACTTTGTCGACAAGAGCTCAGCGCTTTTCACCTACCCTTTACTAACGCCACCCCATCAGAAGAAGGTCGATCTCTTGGCTAGCCAACTCTTAGCAGAGCAAGAAAAGGTGGTCTCTTTGATCCCTTACCGTGTCCTCTCTATCGACTTGGCAGCTGGACATGGTCATACCTTTTATGACAATGAAACTGACTACGAGACCGTTTATTTCGACCAAGAGATCCAACACGACTTTGCCTCTTGGGTCTCTGGAGATTCTATGGAACCAAGCTATCCAAACGGTTCCGTTGCCTTGATGAAACAGACCGGATTTGACTATGATGGAGCGGTCTACGCCCTCATGTGGAATGGGAAGACCTATATCAAAAAAGTCTATCGAGAAGAGGAGGGGCTTCGCCTAGAGTCTATCAACCCAGCCTATGATGACCTCTTTGCTCCCTACGAAGATGAACCCAAAATCGTCGGTATCGTGGTCGGCCATTTCCTCCCTCTGGAGGTCTAGACATGCTTTTTGATTATTCACGTGAGCCCAGGTCTGATATTGCTTTTGTGGATATGAAAAGTTTCTATGCCAGTTGTGAATGCGTCCGCCTCGGCCTCAATCCTTTGACTACTTCTCTTTGTGTCATGAGTCGGAGCGACAATTCTGCTGGCCTCATCTTAGCCAGTTCCCCCGTTTTTAAGCAGGTCTTTGGAAAGAAAAATGTCGGGCGGAGCTATGATCTGCCCTTTGATCTCAAGACGAGGAAATTCAATTACTACCTGGCCCGTAAGCAAGGTCTGCCTACAGATCCAGCCTTTGTCCACTATATCGAAAGTTGGGCCAAGCGCACCTTTATCGTGCCCCCTCGCATGAATGCCTATATCCAGGTCAACATGGAAATCCAACAAGTCTTTCAAGAATTTGCGGCTCCAGATGACATCTACCCCTATTCTATCGATGAGGGCTTTATCGATTTGACCAGCTCTCTCAACTACTTTATCCCTGATCCCCAGCTGGACCGACGCTCAAAGCTGGATCTTCTTTCTGCTCGGATCCAAAAGCGTATTTGGCAGCAAACAGGCATCTATGCTACTGTCGGGATGAGCAATGCCAATCCACTCCTAGCCAAACTGGCTCTGGACAACGAAGCCAAACACCAGAAAACCATGCGGGCTAACTGGTCTTACGAAGACGTCCCCAATCGAGTCTGGCAGATAAAAAAACCGACCGATTTCTGGGGGATCGGCCATCGAACAGAAAAACGCCTGAACAAACTAGGCATTCACTCCATCTATGAACTGGCTCAGGCCAATCCAGACCAGCTCAAAAAAGAATTTGGAGTCATGGGCGTCCAGCTCTGGTTTCACGCCCACGGGATCGATGAAAGCAATGTCCATCGCCCCTATAGGCCAAAGTCTCACGGTCTGGGAAATTCGCAAATCCTTCCCCGTGACTACCACCGCCAAAGCGATATTGAACTGGTCTTTCGAGAGATGGCCGAGCAAGTTGCTATCCGCTTGCGTCGGGAAAAGAAAAAGACACAACTGGTCTCCATCCACGCCAGTTACTCCAAACAGGAACAGCTCCCCTCCATCCACTGCCAGCGAAAGATTGAGCCGACCAACTCTACCGCTCAATTAGCCAAGGAAGTCATCCAGCTCTTTCGCTCCCACTACCAGGGAGGAGCCATCCGGCAGATCGGAGTCTTTTATGGGAAGCTCGTAGAGGAGAGCTTCCAGCTGATCTCCCTATTTGATGACCCTGAGCAAACCCAAAGAGAAGAAGCCCTCCAAGAGACCATTGACCACATCCGTGACCGGTTTGGCTTTGCTTCTCTACAGAAGGGATCTGCCCTATTAGAAAATTCGCGCGCTCTGGCTCGAAGCAAACTGACCGGAGGCCACTCTGCAGGAGGTCTAGATGGCTTAGCATGATTGATCGTTCTTATCTCCCCTATCAGTCGGCACGTGACTTCCAAGACCGGGGCATGGCCAAGTGGGCTGGCTTCTTCCTCTCTGAGCATTCGACGGCCTTACAAACAAACCAGCTCTCTCTCGAAGAGCTTCGCCTCCTCTCAAACCAAGAAATCCGTCACCTCCTCGAGCAGGCCTACCAGCAAGAGACCTCTCTCTCCCTCTCTACCCTCCAGGACAATCAAATCGCCGTCTACTATGGCCAAGTCTATACCTTAAGCCCTTCCGAAGTCCTCATCAAAAATGGCCAACACTACCACTCTCTCCTTCTTTCGACTATTTTTTCTATTGAACCAGGAGATTCTAGCTATGAAACCAGCTCTGAATAAACACGAACTCCAATTTGATTATTTTTCAGATAATTACCAGCAGTTCGAGCATGATTTTTACCGCCTGGCAACGACTGCTACTCCCTTGGTCTTTTTAGAAGATGACCTGCTGAGATCCATGTCGACAGGCCAGCGCAACTATTTCAGACTCCACCATACCCAGAGTCGCGACCACCGTGACCACTACTTTCACTTTCGCGTCTCCACCCATCCCCAATCCCCACTGACACGGATTTATACCTACCTAGGCCACAGTCCTACCACAGAATACAAAAGAACCTCCTAGAAAACTAGGAGGTTCTTTTATCATGTGTATGAAGAAGCTTTCGCAACCCAACCAATCGCATCTGCAGGAGGATTATCCACATCAATCCAGATGAAATCCATACCAATTTCACCGTTTTTGAATTTGGATTAATTCTTTAATTGCTTCTTTCAACCTATTTCTGATACAATGAAAGAGGAGGTATATCATGTCAAAAAAAATTATTCACGTTGTTGCAGCTGCTATTGAAAAAGATGGAAAAATCTTTTGTGCTCAGAGACCTGAAGGAAAAAGCTTAGGAGGCTTTTGGGAATTTCCAGGTGGAAAATTAGAGGCAGGAGAATCTCCTGAACAAGCGCTCATTCGTGAAATACAGGAAGAATTAAATTCTGAAATTGAAATTATCTCCTTTGTGAATGAGGCCTCCTATGATTATGATTTCGGGACTGTCGTTATGAAAACCTATCACGCCAAGTTACTCTCAGGAAACCTAGAGTTGTTAGAACACCAAAATTCTACTTGGCTAGCACCAAATGAATTAAAATCGCTTAACTGGGCACCTGTCGATCGTCCAGCTGTAGAATTATTAACAAAAAAATAAGAGGTATACCTCTTATTTTTTTGTTAAATAATCATAAAGTGTTGTAGGAACTTCATTGATCAGTTCAAAATTCATGGTCACTACAGGTGTTTTGCCATCTGGCATTATAGTTTCAAGAGCACTATCCTCAATATAACGGACTGGTCCAAGATAATAGAAATCACTTCCTTCACCATCCTCTTTTTTTATAAACAGGTGAAGTGTCAATCCAGTATCATTAGACTGCATAATCTCGGCTACTTCTTTTGACTTGAAACTCCTGTTGCTCCTAGAATACCAGTGAAAGACTTTATTTGATAAAAAACCATCTTGATACTGAGTTGTTTCAGTAATATCATCCTCTTTGTGATAAGTGACAAAAATCGGACAAGTTCCATGTTTAACCTTATAACCATAAACAGTAGAGCTCTCATCCTTATCCCAGTTGAGTAGTCTCACAGCGTCTTTACGAGAATACTTTTCCCCGATCGTCAACGGATTCTGTGGATACTTTTCAGAACGATAAAGACCCGTCTGAATGATATCTAATATAAAATCTTTATACTCCTTTGTCAGAAATTGAGCAAAATATGGTGAAAGTTGATAAATATTATTCTTGATAGCCAAAGCTGATACACCATACTTTTCCTGATCTCTTTTAACAAAAAAGCTATAGGTCAAGAAATTCTCAATAGACATCAACAACTCATTAGAAGCTCCTAGATTCTCTTCTTTTACGAAATTTTCAAAATCCGAACGCGAAATCTTTTCTTTTTCCAGCAAGAATTTTAAAAGATAAAGATCTGCTTTCCTCTTTCCATTTGATAACTCTTTACAAAGAAAAGTTAGAAATCCATTTAGCTCAGAAATTTTAACAAATGAATCATCCTTGTCAAAAGAATCGATAACTTCTCCATAATGATTAAAGCTATCAAAAAAGATGAATGGATCCAAAGTATCTAATTTCCAAAAATCACTTAATTTTGGAATACGACCTATCCGGTTCTTCGTCTCCATATAAGCTTCTTTCAACAAAACTTTATTCGATAAATTAGTATTAGTGATGGACTTAAAGATTTGTTCCTTAGCTACTTCTTCAAAATTGATGGTCGTCAATCCTTTTAGAATATTTGGTTCTCGAAGTTCTCGACGATAATTATCTTTATTCATCGATTTATCACCAAACAAAGCAATAGGAATTAAATAGTTATTCTTATAGTTTCCAATAAAGTCGATAATGGTCACATATTCTTTGCTTTCATGCTTCCGTAGCCCTCGACCTAACTGTTGTACGAAAACAATGCTTGATTGAGTATTCCGCAACATCACAACTTGATTGACCGATGGAATATCAATTCCTTCGTTAAAAATATCTACTGTCAGAATGTAGTCTAGTTCTCCTTTTTCTAGTTGGGCAACGACTTCATTCCGGGTCTCCATATTATCTTCACCTGTTAAGGCTCGACAACGTTTCCCCTTTTGGTTTAGTTTGGATGCTAAGTCATGAGCTTCTTTCTTAGAGGAACAGAACATCAAGCCCTTCACTTTCTCTCCACTAACTCCATAAAAATCAATCTTTTTAATAATATGCTTCACGCGCTCTTCGGATGTTAAGTTTGCGATCGTAGTATTCTCATTGATTAACTGTCCTTCGACTTCGATATCCTTTACCCCAAAATAAATAAAGGGGCAAAGCATATCATTATCCAGAGCATCTTGTAGACGGATTTCATAGGCGATATTATAATCAAATAGTTCATAAATATTTTGCCCATCAGTTCGTTCGGGAGTAGCTGTCATCCCTAAAAAGAATTCTGGTTGAAAATGCGCCATCACTTTTTTATAAGAATCAGCACCAGCCTTATGAACTTCATCAATCAAAATATAGTCAAAATAATCTCTTGAAAATAGGCCTAAATGCTGCTCACGTGATAGGGTTTGAATAGTGGCAAAGACATATTTTTTGCCAGTCAAATCAGCCCCAGAGTGATAAATAAGAGCTTCTGCATCAGAAAACTGCAAGACCTTTTGAAAATCCGTTAACGATTTCTGTAGAATCTGCTCACGGTGAACAATGAAAAGCATTCTTTCTGGCTTAAACTGTTGAACATCAAAAGCTGATAGAAAGGTCTTTCCTGTCCCAGTAGCACTGATGACCAAAGCCTTCTTTTTCCCAGAATCACGAATCGCTTGCAAGCCTTTTAAGGCATCCTTTTGCATTTCGTTAGGACTAATCGTTTCACTCTGATATTGAGCCATCTTCTCTTCGCGAATCTGATCCACTCGAATGACATTCTGACGTCTTCGCGCATAAGAAGCAATCTTTTCATCTGTCAAAAGATCAGACTTCTCCCAAATCTTGTCAAATTCAGCTTTAGTAGCTCGAATAAGCTCGCCATTATGGGTAGAGGTCAATTTAATATTCCACTCATAATTAATCTTGAGAGCATTGTGGGTCAGATTTGAACTACCCGAAATCAATACCTGCCTTCCCTCATGCTCAAAGAGATAAAACTTGGCATGCATCTGCAAACTCTCTGGGGTCAATCGGACTTCTACATTCTCTAACTTAAGTAATTCTTGCATCGCAACTGGATCATTAAAATCAAGATAAGGAGAAATCAGAATTTTTCCTTGGATTCCTTTATCCATCAGATCAGACAATTGCGACTTAATTAAGGCAATCCCAGACTGTGTAATAAATGCCACTGATATATAGAATGCCTTGCACTTGCTCAACTCCTCTTGCAAATCCGTCAAAACATACCGCTTCATTTCATGATCATTGATCAAAATCTGCGGTGAATATCCACCCTCTTGATACTGGACATTATCCACAAATCCATATTTTAATGATTTAATAAGAGTGTCTTGAAATAAAGTTACGCCATCTGGCATAGATCGTCTCTTTTCTACCGTTATTTAATAGTTTCATTATACCAAAAAAACACGGCATTCCGCCGTGTTTCTGTGTTTATTTCACCAACTTCTTCATCTCATCAATACGCGCAACGGTCGCGTCGTATTTGGCTTGGTAGTCGGCTTGTTTGTCGCGTTCTTTTTGGACGACTTCTGGTTTGGCGTTGGCTACGAAGCGTTCGTTAGAGAGCTTCTTACCAACCATATCCAGTTCTTTTTGCCATTTAGCGAGTTCCTTGTCGAGACGAGCGAGTTCTTCTTCGACATTTAGGAGGTCAGCAAGAGGCAAGTAGATTTCTGCTCCTGTGATGACGCTTGACATTGCGAGTTCAGGTGCAGGGATGGTTGATGCGATTTCCAAGTGTTCTGGATTTGTGAAGCGTTTGATGTAGTTAACATTGCTGTTAAAGAAGGCTTCCAAATCGCTATCGCTTGTTTTGACAAGGATAGTGATTGGCTTGCTTGGTGCTACGTTTACTTCCGCACGCGCATTACGAACGGCACGGATTAAGTCTTTGAGGCTTTCCACGCCAGTGTGAGCAGCGAGGTCTTCAAAGGCTGGATTAACAGTTGGGTATACTGCTGTAACGATAGAACCTTCTGAGATTTGTCCAAAGATTTCCTCCGTCACGAATGGCATGATTGGGTGAAGGAGACGAAGGATCTTGTCCAAAGTATAAAGGAGAACAGAACGTGTGATGACCTTCTCTTCTTCGTTGTCGCTATAAAGGACTTCCTTGGTCAACTCAACGTACCAGTCCGCAAACTCGTCCCAGATGAAGTTGTAGAGGATGTGTCCAGCGACACCAAACTCAAACTTGTCAAAGTTTTCAGTGACTTTTCCGATAGTTTCATTGAGGTTGTGGAGAATCCAGCGGTCTGTGACATTTCCAGCTTCCTTGTTAACAACTTTTTCGACATTGGCAGTTGCTTGCTCAAGGGTCAAGCCTTCATTGTTCATGAGGATATAGCGAGAGATGTTCCAGATCTTGTTAATGAAGTTCCATGAAGCATCCATTTTCTCGTAAGAGAAGCGCACGTCTTGACCTGGTGCAGAACCGTTTGAAAGGAACCAACGAAGAGCATCAGCACCGTATTTCTCGATGACATCCATTGGGTCAATCCCGTTACCGAGTGATTTAGACATCTTACGTCCTTGCTCGTCACGGATAAGACCGTGGATAAGGACGTTTTGGAATGGCTGACGGCCAGTGAATTCCAATGATTGGAAGATCATACGAGACACCCAGAAGAAGATGATGTCATAACCTGTTACCAAGGTTGATGTTGGGAAGTAACGTTTGAAGTCTTCTGAGTCGACATCAGGCCAGCCCATGGTTGAGAATGGCCAGAGGGCAGAACTGAACCAAGTATCCAATACGTCTTCGTCCTGAGTCCATCCGTCACCTTCTGGAGCCTCTTCGCCAACGTACATTTCTCCCTCAGCATTGTACCAAGCAGGGATTTGGTGACCCCACCAGAGCTGACGAGAGATTACCCAGTCATGGACATTTTCCATCCATTGAAGGAAGGTATCGTTGAAACGAGGTGGGTAGAATTCTACCTTGTCATCTGTGTCTTGGTTGGCAATAGCATTCTTAGCCAATTGGTCCATCTTCACGAACCATTGTGTAGACAAGCGTGGCTCAACCACAACACCTGTACGTTCTGAGTGACCAACACTGTGGACACGTTTTTCGATTTTAACGAGGGCACCGATTTCTTCCAACTTAGCAACGACAGCCTTACGAGCTTCAAAACGGTCCATTCCTGCAAATTCGAAGGCCAAGTCGTTCATCGTTCCGTCATCGTTCATGACGTTAACTTGTGGTAAGTTGTGGCGTTGACCAACTAGGAAGTCGTTTGGATCGTGGGCAGGCGTGATTTTCACGACACCAGTACCAAATTCAGGATCTGCATGTTCATCTCCAACGATTGGGATGAGTTTATTAGCGATTGGAAGGACGACGTTTTTACCGATTAAGTCCTTGTAGCGTGGGTCTTCTGGATTGACCGCAACGGCAACGTCTCCAAACATGGTCTCAGGACGAGTTGTCGCCACTTCAAGAGCGCGTGAACCGTCTTCTAGCATGTAGTTCATGTGGTAGAAGGCACCTTCGACATCCTTGTGGATCACCTCGATATCAGAAAGGGCTGTGCGAGCTGCAGGGTCCCAGTTGATGATAAACTCACCACGGTAGATCCAGCCTTTCTTGTAAAGGTCCACAAAGACCTTGCGAACGGCTTTTGACAAACCTTCGTCAAGAGTGAAACGCTCACGAGAGTAGTCTACAGAGAGCCCCATCTTGCCCCATTGTTCCTTGATGGTAGTGGCATATTCGTCTTTCCATTCCCAGACTTTCTCGAGGAATTTTTCACGACCGAGGTCATAACGCGTAATGCCCTCACCACGCAAGCGCTCCTCAACCTTAGCCTGAGTCGCAATCCCAGCATGGTCCATACCAGGAAGCCAAAGTGTATCAAAACCTTGCATGCGTTTTTGACGGATGATGATATCTTGCAAAGTAGTATCCCAAGCGTGACCGAGGTGGAGTTTCCCAGTTACGTTTGGTGGTGGAATGACGATAGAGTATGGCTTAGCTTTTTTATCGCCAGAAGGCTTGAAAACATCCTCGTCAAGCCATTTTTGGTAACGACCAGCCTCAACCTCGGCTGGATTGTATTTAGGTGAAAGTTCTTTAGACATGTGTTTGTCCTTTCTCTATTGTTTTCATTTTTTCTTGAATCTGCTTTGCGACTTCTTCTGCAGACAGATTCGTATTATCAATTTTCAGGTAGTGGTGAAGACCACTCGGTTGCTTTTGAGAATTAAGTTGATCTGTTTTATCAGTCTCTAAAATTTCTCTTTCAGATACCTCAAAATTCCGTTTCAAGGGTTTGTATTTCAACCGATTCTCCGTCCGATTGCGACGTAAGCGCTCCTCAAGAGACGTTTCTAATTCAACAAAGAGAATCTCTTGATGATACTCATTTAATAAATCTTGAATATTCTTCAAATACATCAGATGGTATTGATTTGAAAAATCAGTTACACCTGTTAAAATCACCGACCGATGATGCCTGGCGCTTGTTCCAAGAAAAGAAAAGTTAACGCTACGAACAAATTCCCACATTTCTTCCGTAAAATCCTGATAGATTTCGAGTGCGAAATCAATTGGTTGATGGTTGAAAAAGAGAGTCGCACCGGTGAGTTTCGAAAGTTCCTGACCAATGGTCATTTTCCCTGCAGCTGGAGCTCCAATGATGAAAACATGCATCAATCCACCTCCCACTCACTCTTCAGCAAGCCGTATCTCAAATCATCACAGCGATGGCCTTGGGTATCTTTGCGATCCCTTATGCGAGATTCAAGAGTAAAGCCAAGCTTCTCAGCGACTCGTTGACTTTGAAGGTTGTACCCAAAGCAAGACAATTCAATCTTGTGAAGTCCCAGTTCTTTAAAAGCCAAATCAATCAAAACACGCGCCGCTTCAGGCACATAGCCTCGCCCCCAATAGTCTGGGTGCAAGGTATAGCCAATCTCAAGCACATCGTCTTCGTGGCGATGGTTGAAGTCAACAGAGCCAATAACTTTATCTGTCCCTTTGACCACAATTCCATAGCCTTCTGGGAGATTGTCCTTTTCATTGCGCTCAGGAAGGATATGCTCTAGATAATAAATCTCATCTTCTAAGGTCTTGACGGGTGGGAAGCCTGCTGGGTAAGAAACCTCTGGGAGACTAGCGTAGGCATGGATATCCTCGGCATCCGCCACTGTACGGACTCGTAAGACTAGACGCTCGGTTTCGATTCGTTCTGGCAGTTCAGCTCTTGTCATTCTTCTTCCTCGCTTTCTTAATAAAGCTTCCCATGGGATCGACTCGGTCATCTAGATAACGGTAAACGCGATGATGACCGTCCCCCATAAAGTAAGTCGGCGCAAAGCGGTCATTTTTAAAATGTCCCTTGTCATCTAAGAGCTCTGGATCAGCTAGTCGCTCAAGAATCTTGGCGAAGATATGGCAGATGCCATCTTCCTCGATAATCCGATCTACCTGGCAATCCAATACGACTGGACAGGCCTCCAAAATCGGTGCCTGGGTCAGTTCAGAAATCTCATAGTCAAGCCCCAGGTGTTTCAATTTCTCCCGATGGCTGATAAAGCCAGCCTGCTCCATCTCAAGCATGAAGTTTTCAGCAGGAATGTTCACGGTGAACTGTTGATAATGCTTAATCTGGTCAGCCGCATTTTCCTCAGCACCAACTCCGATGACGAGCCAATCTCCAAGGCTATAAGAGGAACTGCAGGTCGTGATATTGTGCCCAAAGTTCTGGTCCTGATACCCCAAGATGAAAATCGGAAAACCATAGTAGAGTTTGCTGGTTTTAAAAGATTGTTTCATGACAAGCTCCTTCAGCTAGGGATAGGGGGGTAAAAGAAAAATCGCCCCTGTCATTAATCTGACAGGGACGAATGTGTTTATCCGCGGTACCACCCAATTTCGGGCAGAGGCCCGCAACTCTCGTCTTCTTGTTTCTCTTTTTTGACGTCATTAGCTCGCTTTGGTGTACTTGAGTACAGCCTGCAACTCGCTGCCTAGTCCTAAAAGGAAGCAAAAAGACTATTTCAATATTTCATTTTCATCCATTAGCAACCAGTTTTGACACATTTGTGGACTTCTCAGCACCGCCACTTTCTGTATAATGTGGGACTCAAAACACCTCTAACAGCTTCATTTTATCAAGTTTTCCTGGAAATAGCAAGAAATCACAAAAGCAATTATTTGAACTTGACTCCAAGTTCTTGCAATTTTTTGATGGTTGCTGGACCGATTCCTTTAAGGGCCAACAACTCTTTCTCTGTCCAATTTGCGAAGTCCGCAACAGAGCGAATACCTTCATCATAGAATGTTTGCGCACGATCAAGTGCTACACCTTCCAAGCTTGCAGCGAATTCTTCTACTGAAGAAGCTGCTTGTTTCACTTCTTTCGCTACTGCTTTTGCTGCTTTCTCAACCTTCTTAGGCGCCTCTTTAACAGCTGCTCCTACAGTTGCGACAGCTTTTTTCAAAAGATGTCTATTTTGATGTTTGTATTGTTTCGCACGGTTAACGTTCTTCTTTGCCATTTTTCCTCCTACGTATCCAGTGATCAATCCCTAAGGCAACAAGGTTTCATCACCAATATTACTTTCGATAATTCGTTGACGTCTGTTCAACTTTTTTATTGTAACACAATCCCTCGAAAAATCAAGTCATTGCACTATTTTCAGCCAAATCCAGCCAGTAAAAGGCCTTCACAAAGAGCTTTTAATAGGTTCTCTCTCCAAACAAGCCATCTGGAAGATCGTGGAACCCTTTCCCCTCATGGTAGTTAGCAAACTTCCCTTGAAGGAATTGATAGGCATCCAAGCGACTCTCGTAGCGGATCATAGCTTCCTTTGCCCGCTCGTCCTGATCTTCTTCATAGACCTTCTTGCTTTCTGTCAGGGCCATCTCATTGATCATGACCTGGGTCTTGATCCAGGCCTCAAATTCTTTCATAAATTCTTTTTCGTAGCTCATTCTTACTCCAATCCTCTATAAAATTCACTATCGATCTCCCGATAAGGTTGGATATCCTGGACATATTCCAAGACACCTTGAAATTCTCCCGCTTCATCACGCACTGCCGCATAAGTGACATGGACAAATTTCCCACGCGATTCGGATTTGAACCACATTTCGTACTTGTCTTTTTTCCCTTCTCGAAGCCCCTGCATGATGGCTTTGACCTTCTCCAAGTATTTTGGCGGGTGACACAGCTCAACATTGCGTCCTACCTGTGACGGCGTCCTTTTGAAAATCATCTCCTCAAAGGGCGCTGCATCATTGTAATATTGGAAGATATCATCCTTATTGACAAAAGTGATTTCCATCGGTAGATGGTTCAAGATCAAATTCGCCTGCTCCACAGATAAGAATCCATGGCCAAAAGCTTGTGGTTGCTGACGGTCGAAGCTCTCTTCTTTTTTCTTAGGCGTGAAGGTTATGGTCAATTGTCCCTCGGGAGTCTCAATAACCTGACGGTGCTCGCTTCCATTTGAAGAAGGAAGGGCCGCACCTGAACCTTCTGACTCCGCTGCTCCTTCTTCCTTGAAGGCCACGCGCTTCGGCACCCATTTCTCACTCGGAATGATAATAGCATAGCCATAGGCATCACTTTCTTCTGCGATGGAGAGCCAATCATCCTGAGTAAAGGCCTCCAGCAAAATCATCAAGAGGATCGATTCTTCCTTGAAGATCATAGCCTCAAACTCTTGCGCAAAAGCTTCAAAGCGCTCTTTGACTTCAGAAATACCAGAATCCTGTAGTTTCTTGGCTGCGTCCATAGCTTTCGCAAAGAGTTCTCGAATCTGGTCATCCACTCCCCACATGACTTTAGGGGGGGAATCATGCCCATAGCGCTCCATAATGGGGAACATCAACTCTTCCTTGCGACGGTAATGCCGATCAAATTGACCCACCAAGCCCAACTGACGCAAGAGGCCTTTGTGAATCTCCTGGATCATCTCAGGATCCTCCGTCGTCTCATAATTATCCAGCAAGCGACGGACCCGCATCATAGCGGCCCGAAGGGCTAGATTCTCCTGTTTAAAAATCTGAACCGGATGACCTGGATGATCGGTATCTGTTACTTCAACCCCTTGTACAGCGTTCTTAAAGAGATTAGCATGGACATCGCACAGCTCCATGACATCCTCAAAGGTGATACCTGCATCGGAATTCATCAGTTCATGTTCCATGAGGGAAATCTCAATCGCAGACACCCCGCTAAAGGTCGCATCAAAGCGTTCCTGAACCGACTCAGGAGAAGCTCCATGATGAAGGTCTAATAAGATATCTCTTAAGACATGAATTCGTTCATCACTCATTAGTCTAGCCCCACTACTTCATAGCCATTGGCCTCTAGTGTTCGTACAATCTTCTCCATAGGAGTGCCTTCTAATTTTGATCCTTGTTTCAAGGAAACCTTGCGCCCAACTGTATTGCGCATGATCGGATTGGCTAAGGGTTTAAAGCCCAACTCCACCAACAAGTCCAATACTTCCGGATGTTGATCAATGACTTGAGCAACGGGAATCGATACATCAATTTTATTGTCCATCTTTCACACTCACATTCTTCTCTCATCTAAGATCTTTGGAATCTAACGCTCCTCCTGGGAGAGCTCCTTGGCCCTCTGATTGGCCTTTTCATACATGATTTGCCAAATATCCACTGTTGATCCCTATTTGATTAAGCTTTCTTGACCAATTTCACAACAGCCTCTGTCCGAGCTGTATGGGGAAACATATCCACTGACTGGATGTAGACGACATCATACACCTTGGTCAAGTCCACGAGGTCCCGCGCCAGGGTGGAAACATTGCAAGAAACGTAAACCATCTTTTGAGGGGCATAGCGCAACAAGGTGTCAATCAATTGAACCCCCAGTCCTGTACGTGGTGGATCCACAATGACTGCATCTGCCCGATAGCCTTCCTTGTACCAACGAGGAATAATTTCCTCAGCCGTCCCAGCTTCATAGTGGGTATTAGCAAACCCCATCTGCTTAGCATTGTACTTGGCATCCTCAATCGCTTCAGGGATAATGTCCATCCCCCGGACACTCTTGACCTTATCCGCAAAGGCAAAACCAATGGTCCCAACCCCGCAGTAGGCATCAATCAAATGATCCTCTGGGGATACATCCAAGGCCTTGACAGCTTCACTATAGAGGACTTCTGTCTGCTCAGGATTTAACTGATAAAAGGCCCGAGGAGACAAGGAAAATTCATAATCCAAGACCCCTTCTCGAATGGTCTCCTGTCCCCAAATAATCTGTGTCTTCTCTCCATAGATCTCGCTGGATTTAGAGGTATTCAGATTGACTGCCACCGTCACAATTTCAGGGTGTTTTGCTACTAGATCTGCCACCAAGTCTGTTAAATTAATCTGCCGACTCGTCACCACGATCATTTGGACCTGTCCAGTCTTACGAGCCCGGCGCACCATGATGGTTCGAACTCCCAATTGCTTCCGATCATCTGAAATCGGAATCTGGTAGTAGGTCAATAACTCCGCTACATGGTTAGCGATTTCCTGAATGACCGGATCCTGGACCAGACAGTCCCTTAATTCCACCAAATAATGGGAATTTTGGGCGTACAAACCAGCCTTGACCTGCCCCTTAAATTTACGCGTCTGAAATTGAAGTTTGGCCCGATAATACTGTGGTTTTTCCATCCCAAGCGTCGGACGGATCAGATAATTTTCATACCCCTTAGGAGCATATTTTTTCAAGGCCTGCTGCAGCAAGTCCGTTTTGAACTCCAACTGCTTGCTGTACTTCAGATGCATGATCTGGCAGCCCCCACAGGTCTCATAGATATCACAGGTTGGCGTTACCCGATACTTGGAAGCCTTGTTGACAGACAAGAGCTTGGCTTCTGCAAAGTTCTTTCGAATCGCAGTAATTTGGCAAAAGACATCTTCGCCCTTTAAAGCCCCAGGCACAAAGACTAAGGTCTTCTTGTAAAAGCCAATCCCTTCTCCATTAATTCCCATTCGCTTGATTTTCAAAGGAATTCTTTGTTTAACTTTTAGATTCATATGTCTATTATACCATGTAGTTTCTCATTCGTTTAGAATATGATAGAATTGAAAAGAAAAACAAGGAATTACAGACCATTTCTCAATAATAATACGAATAATATAGAGAGAAAGATTGATCATAACCAAAAATAAAATCGAAACGAAACAGGAATCCTATGAAAATCACCAAATTAGAAAAGAAAAAACGTCTCTACCTTCTAGAGCTGGATCAAGCCGAATCCCTCTACATTACAGAAGACACCATCGTCCGCTTCATGCTCTCACGAGACAAGGAAATTAGCCAGGAAGAACTCAAGGAAATCCAAACCTTTGCCCAGCTTTCCAATGCTAAGAATTTAGCCCTTTATCACCTTTCTTTTAAAGCCCGTACAGCTCGAGAAGTTCGCGACTACTTAGCCAAGCATGAAATCGACGAATCCACTATTGAAACTGTCATTAACACCCTAAAAGAGGACAAATGGATCGATGACTTAGCCTATACTCGGGCTATCTTTCAATCCAATCACGTCTCAGGTGACAAGGGACCCTATCTCCTCAAGCAAAAGCTCATTCAAAAAGGAGTCTCTTCCCACTATATTGATCAAGTCACCTCAGAATTTGATTTTTCCGAGGTAGCTCAACGAACAGCCCAAAAATTAGCCAAACAATACGCTAAAAAACTTCCACCAAGAGCCTTAAAAGATAAAATCACACAAAATCTTATCAATAAAGGCTTCAGTTATGAAGTTGCCAAGCAAGCCTATCACCAGTTGGATATCGAGCCAGATGAAGAACAAACACTCGACCTAATTATGAAGGAACTGGAAAAACAGCACCAGAAATACTCACGAAAATATGAGGGCTACGAACTCAAACAACGCCTCACCCAAGCTCTTGCTCGCAAAGGCTATGACTACTCTGACATTTCTACAGCTCTTCGCGAATTCCTTTAAATAAAAATTCACATGAAAATCCCTTATTTTCATGAAAATATGATACAATATAGAGGATATACTTAGATTGTAGAAAGTTGGTAAGTTATGAAACTACCTAAAGAAGGCGACTTTATTACAATTCAAAGTTATAAACATGATGGAAGTCTCCACCGAACGTGGCGGGACACCATGGTACTAAAAACTACGGAAAACGCACTGATCGGCGTCAATGATCATACTCTCGTTACAGAGAGCGATGGTAGAAGATGGATTACCAGAGAGCCAGCAATCGTCTACTTTCATAAGAAGTATTGGTTCAATATCATCGCTATGATCCGAGATAATGAAGTGTCCTACTATTGTAATCTAGCCAGTCCATTTTATATGGATCAAGAGGCACTAAAGTATATTGATTATGATCTTGATGTCAAGGTGTTTCCTGGTGGTGATAAGAAACTGCTGGACGTAGAAGAATACGAACAGCATAAACGCAAAATGAACTATTCAGATGACATTGACTTTATCCTAAAAGAAAATGTCAAAATCCTTGTAGATTGGATCAACAATCAATTAGGTCCTTTCTCTGAGGAATACATCAAAATTTGGTACAACCGTTATGTTGAACTGCGAAATAAATAAAGTTGAAAAGAGCGAAAGCTCTTTTTTTCGAACTTAATACTTGCAATATCCACCTAAAACAAGTACTATGTACTTAATAAAAAGAGGAAGGGAGATACTATGGCGTTTACAAATACTCGAGGTCGCTATGCTAGTTTTGGGGTTATGACCAGTTTACCAGACGATATTATTGATAGTTTCTGGTATGTCATTGACAACTACCTCAAACATGTCTATCCCTTAAACTCAGTTCTAAAATTTGAACTTATCAATCGAAAAGGAAAAACAACATTGCGGTTCAGTCAAAAAGACTTCCCCTTAGAAGTTGCAGTTGATTTCCTAATTCCCTTCGACCCCTATTATCCAAGACAAGTCAGAATTGTCGATAATAAGGGACGAGAAACCATCATGCTGATTGACGAATATCAATTATTATAAAAAAAGGCCACACGGCCTTTTTTCGTTACAAACAAAATAAAAAAGGTCATCTGACCTTTCTACTCTATCGGGAAGACAGGATTCGAACCTGCGACACCTTGGTCCCAAACCAAGTACTCTACCAAGCTGAGCTACTTCCCGAACTAAAGCTTACGCTTTATGCACCCTAGAGGAGTCGAACCTCTAACCGCCTGATTCGTAGTCAGGTACTCTATCCAGTTGAGCTAAGGGTGCTCGTTTCTATTCTATTGCTACATAGTCTTGCGACCATGCACCCTAGAGGAGTCGAACCTCTAACCGCCTGATTCGTAGTCAGGTACTCTATCCAGTTG